>JAGVFV010000084.1 GCA_020057445.1 archaeon
GATTCAATGAAATGCCTAGCATTTCATGAACATGAAATCCTTCGGATTTCATTGTTTCAGAGACTTCGGGGACGCAGCGCCTTAAGATGTCACATCGAGAATTTCGAAGGTGCTAAACAAATACAACTTTTCCATTCAGAAACAGGATGTTCATCCATTGTGTCATCAGCCCATCTTCAAAATAAAATCACAACATTTATATACTAGCGTATCTCAGTATAGAGATATGTATATTGAAATGAGACGTCCGAAGATCACTTTCAAAGAGATGGAAGCGAACACCAAACTCTCAGAATATTTCGACATCAACCCCTGGCTGATAAAGAAAAAAGATTAGTCGAGAGAGACATCGTATTCTCTTGCCATGTTTTCGACAAGCGGCCTCAATTCTTCCAAAACAACCCTATACTCATCCATGATCCTGGACAGTCTTGCTGCTAGGTGATCTGCAGGGACTGGTCCTGTCTTTACAGTATTGGATTCTCGAGCTTTTGCGATGACTGCTTTAGCGATGGCCTCCTGTTCACCGACCATGTCGTCGACATTGTCTACTTTTCGCTCCAATGCATTGTATGCATCGAGGCTCACTCGAGATCCTGCGGCGGGCATCATTTCGACGCTGTGAGAATATCCGCGCTGCACCTCGAGCCTCAATACATTGATATCGGCTCTTAAAGCGGCAAGCGTATCTACATATGTCTCGCACATTTCGATCTGTTCGTGAGTGTCTTGAATATCTGCCATAGGGGTGTAAGAACAGTTGGACTATTTAAATCTTTCTATTTTTATTACTTATTAGTGGTGATTATTTTGTGTCTTTGGTCTGCGCTGTCGAATCCGCGCATTCCCACGGATAGACTATGCACGTGCAATCATCCGGGACATACGCGACGATGCCGACAGTCCCGTTGCCCTGGCAGTCGAGCACTTCCATAAGCTCAAGCATGTCTTCCTCTACGAGCCCGATACAGCCATTCGTCGTCGCATGCAGATTCGACCAGGCGTGGATGGCGATCGAGCTTCCCGGGTCATAGATGGTGTCTGGAACAGCATGATTCATCTTCGCGATGCGAAACTCCCTCCGATCCTCACTCGTCGGATAGTCCAAGATGAAAGAGTACCCAAAGTCGCTATTGCCGTCTTTCTTCGCCCGGATATGGTAAAGCCCTTCCGGTGTCCTCATGTCGTCCCTGCAGACCTTGTCGCCTATCGGGTTTTCTCCAAGGGCAACAGCATAATCATCCACCCAGGTCCCATCATGATAGAGTGATGCAGTCCTATTGATCTTGTCGACAAGAAATGCGTAGTGCCCCTTCTTCGATCGAGCGACTACTGCACGGACAATATCTCCTAATTTCTTATCCTCATCTTTGGGAATTGCTCTTTGTGCCTGGACTTCCATACTGTTTTCTGCCACAACCTCTTCCAAGCGGGCAGTTGTCCCAGCAAATGACGGAACACTAGCCAATGTCGCGAGGAGCGCCATTGTCGCAATGTGTCTATATGCATTCATGCTTCTGAGAATCAGGGCATCATATAAAAAGATTACGAAAAATGACCATTTCTGAGTAGTTAATTAATTATTTTGTTATTTTATATTTTCGCATGGAACGTAGATGATATAATATTCGGTTGATCCGGAAAATGAAGGTTTCGGACATATTTTCCTCGTATTATTTCCGTGCATTTCGCATTTCTTACACATTAGATAGTGCATATCACGGATTTTGTAGGGCAATATTTTTTAAGACGGCAATATTCAATAAAGAATGGCAGAACAGACATGGGAAGTGACCATTCTTGAGCTTCGGAATGACCATAAGACATTCAAAGTGACAAAACGATTTCCTGCGTATGGCATCTCTGAGACCAAATTTTTCACCTCTGAAACATCAGCGAAACGCCAGCTCAACCACTGGCTAGAAGAACTGTTCCATACGCGCATCGAGCATTGAGATCAACGTCGGATCGTTGAACCGGTACACATCAGGGATGTCCAATGACACGATCCTTTTCTGCAAGTACAAGGATGGGAACCTGCTTGCGATCTCCTTTCGTTGGCTTTCCTCCATGACGACGACAAGGTCTGCCCAACCGATCTCTTCGGCAGTGATAGGAGACAAATTGAACAGGCCTGCGGATCTTGAATTGCATTTATCCCTGAATATGACCTCTGCAGTCTTGCTCCTGTTCTCATTCTGATTGCAGATGAAAAGGACCTTCATGACATTGTTAGAATAGGGTTTCTATAAAGATTTTACGCATCAGTACGACTTTCCGATGCAGATCATCACTTTCGCGTCCTTGCCGCAGAACATGCACTTTCCAGACGCATGAGACTTCAACGGGATGTTGAGCGTCTTCACGCTGTACTTTGCGCTGACCTCCTCTTCGCAGGCGGCTGTATTACAGAAAGGCAGACGGCCAACCTTCTTATCGTTGATCGCTTCCTTGAATGCTCCCTCATCCCTGACTTCCGCGATCATCCCTTCCATGGCGATCCTTGCCTTTGCAAGCATGTCACGCTGCATGGAGTCAAGCATGAGCCTTGCCTCATCACGTACATGGACAAGCTTCACGCTCTTCTTCTCGGACGTGTCCCTGCGCACAAGCACGCAGGACTTTGCCTCCATGTCCTTTGGCCCTACCTCGATCCGCAGAGGCACACCCTTCAATTCCCAATCATTGAACTTGAAACCAGGAGTATAGTTCTTCCGGTCATCGACGACGACATCAAACCCGTGCAAGTCCTTCCTGATGTCGCTTGCAGCCGCGACAAGCTCCTCAGACGCGCGGATCGGGACGATGACTATCTGCACTGGAGCGACCTTCGGAGGAAGGACAAGGCCCTTGTCATCCCCGTGCATCATGACCATGATGCCAAGTGACCTCGTCGATATGCCCCACGAATTCTGGAATGGATGCTTCTTCTTCTCATCCTTGTCTATGAAGCTTATGCCAAACGCCTTTGAAAAATTCTGTCCGAGCATGTGGCTTGTCGCCACCTGGATAGCCTTTCCCGTCGGAAGGACTGTCTCTATCGATGCGGTGAAGTCAGCTCCTGCGAATTTCTCAGAATCTGTCTTCTTCCCCTTCATCACAGGCACTGCGAAGAGCTCTTCCATGACATCAGCATAGATGTCGATGATGTCCCATACTTCCTTTTCCGCCTCTTCTGCGCTTGCAAAGACAGTGTGGCCTTCCTGCCACAAGAATTCCCTGCCGCGAAGGAAGGGGACAGGATGCTTGAACTCCCACCTGATGATGTTGCACCACTGGTTGATCTTCAGGGGAAGGTCTGTGTGAGAGCGTATCCATTTCTTGTACGAATCATACATGATGGTTTCAGACGTCGGTCTGATGGCGAGGCGCTCAGCGAGCTTGGAACTTCCCCCATGCGTCACCCACGCGACTTCAGGCGAGAATCCTTCGACATGCTCCTTCTCTTTCGTCAGCAGGTGCTCTGGTATGAGGAGGGGAAAATAAGCGTTCTGCACGCCAATCTTCTTGATCCGCCCATTGAAATAGTCCTGCACCTTTTCCCAGACAGAATATGCGCGGGGACGGATGACCATACAGCCCGAGACGTCGGTATATTCTGCAAGCTCAGCCTTTTGTATCACCTGGGTGTACCATTCAGAGATGTCATCTGCCTTCTTGACAGTTATGCCCATGGTCTTTTTCTCTTCCATAACACTTGAGATGTTCGAATCGTTTTTTAAATGTATTGCTCTGCAATTCATTGCTCATGGAAGTATCCTGCAGCATCCTTCTTGACAGATTCCCACGAGAAAATCTTCCCGTTCATGGTCACATACACTCCCGGGGGAAGCAACTGCACTGCAGAAAACGCCATCCCGAGATTGAAAAGCGCATCTGACCCATCCCTATCTCCAAAAATCTCTGCTCCCACAAGCACGATAGTCTTATCCATACGCGCTTTCCCTAAGAACTTAGCGGAATTTGCCATCGTGATCGTACCATGCGTCACGATTATCTTCGACTCATGGCAAGACAGGCATCTTTGCAAGAGCAGGTCCAGATCTTCTTTATTTAGGAACCTGCTGTCCTTTAGACAGATGACCTCTGTACTATACTCTTCAGATATCCTGCCAAGTATCAACATTTCAGGGATGATCGTCTTTTTCCGCTTTTCGTCGATATAGTCGATGCCATCGATCGTCCCTCCTGTGATGAGCACTCTGATTGCCATGAGGGTTGGCAATGACGCATCATTGATAAATCTTTTTATGTGTCACTGCCAATCAACTCCTGGCTTCACTTCTTGCGAAGCAACACCACTCCCGCGAGAGCTCCGCACAGCGCCACACCCGCGGCAATGGTCGTGAATTCAGGCACGTCTTGCTGCTCTCCAAATCCAGGC
>JAGVFV010000038.1 GCA_020057445.1 archaeon
ATAGTCCTTCTCCACACCCATAAGATTCTGCAACTCATAATCACCAGGCATCATCCCGAGCGGAATGACGACCTCCTTGAGGAAGCGAAGGATGGTGGCATCATGATGTGTTGCGAATTCCACATAGACCCCTTTGGCTGAAAGATATTGCCCGTGCCTGATCATCCTTTCAAAGATTATCTCACTATCCCTGAAGGCGAGGTCCTTTGGCTCAATATAAATCCCCTTGCAGAGCCGTGCCCTCTCTCCTGCTTGGAACTCCCCCACATCAGAATCAGTCCTGAAAAGACAGTCTTGCAAGACGGCGCCCAATGATGGATGAGTGCGTCTTTTCTTATGATACAATTCAAGTGTATCCTGTGTCCACCAATGCTGCTCCGCGTCAAAACCGCAGGCGAAACCGTGCAACTCTGCGTATCTGATCATGCCCTCTATGTTACTCTCCAAGACATCCTTGTCATACCAAAAATTGCCTTCATTATCCCTTTTTGAGGGAGTGAAAGCGGATAATTTACTTGATATCGTTGGCTTTGCTTCAGGAGGGACAGTCAATTCATCAAGTGCATCGACGAGCGACGTATAGAGTTCGACAGTGTGCATTGCTTTCTCGATGGTATCAACTTCCTCACCAAGAACATCGATGGTCGACAATATGCGACGTTCATACCACAGTTTCTCGACCATCTTCACTGCGGCGGAAACACCCTGTCCGGCTACGTATGGACGAGCGAATGCCCTAATGACTTCCTTTGGCATCCGGTTAGCGACAACTGTCCTTACTTCCCGTCCTAACTCCATAGTGGTCAAGAAATGCCTGGCGCTTTTTAAATATTGTCCAATATGAGTTGGTTAGATCGTGGAATCAGAATGGGTTTCAAGTGTCGAAGAGCTTATCGATGTACTGCACCAGCTGGAGTGCGTCTGGATGGTTTTTATCTTCTTTATGGAGGAGGAAAAGCTGCTCGAGCTTTGGCCTTACCTCTCTTGCCAGATGCTCTGCTCTTGCGATAGTGTGTTCATAGCCGTACGCAGTTGTCAGATACTTCCCGAGAATTTCTTTCATCTTCTTTGCGTAGATTTCATTCGGATCATAGACGATCTCCCACAGGAGCACTTTTTTTTCATCTGTCTTCGCAATATGGGAATTGAAGAATTTCGCATACCAATAGTCTCCTTCGCCGACGATGGAAAAGCCAAAGTCCCGATCGACGATGATCCCTCCAATGTCTTTCATATCCTTCGCATGCTCATCCGCATTTAAAAATATTCTTATTCCCTGTTTGGGCATGGACTTTCGCCAATACCTTCACCTGTCCAGACAATATTTTTAAAGCGCGTCCGCTTCATCACCATCATGAAACAGAAAGCATGTCCCTGCCACCCGATCGAAATCCCTGAACGCCGCAAGGTCATCTTCACAGACGGAAAAAAATATCCCTGGAAGATGGACCCGCATGGCTACTTCCTCGTCAAGGTCGAAAAAGGAATTATCTGCTGCGGCTTCGTCACTGCAAAGCACACCATGACCACCGAATTTCAGGGAAAAGACCCTCACGCGATGGTTAAGGAGATCACAAAGCAGAAGCTGTGCAACTCGGACAACCTCGCCTACATCGCCCAGGAGCTCATGATCGCAAAAGAGTGCATGACCAACAACAAGAAATACGTGCAACGATGAGCCTCCTCAATGAGTGCATCAGCGCAGCAAGAGGTGCAGGACAACTCGCCCTAGACATCCGGAAAACAGCGTATAATATCTCCACGAAGCATGACAGGACGCTCGTCACCGACGCGGACCTTGCCGCCGACAAGTTCATCACGTCTGCGCTTGCACACCATAATATCCCATTCCTGACAGAGGAGACCGCGGATGACGTGAGACGGCTGTCGAGTGGCCGTCTCTTTCTCATCGATCCCATCGACGGTACCCAAGGATTCATCTCTGGTGAGAGCGAATTTGCCGTCATGATAGGGCTTGTAGAGGACAAGCTGCCCGTCCTTGGAGTCATCTATGACCCTGTCTCTGATATCCTCTATTATGCAGAAAAAGGATCAGGCGCATACATGAAAAAAGGCACTGAAAAACAACAGAGATTGCAAGTCTCGGACAAATCAAGCCTTCCCGACATGTGCCTCGTCATCCCGAGGCATTCCCGTTCTTTCATGCCAAGCACCCTTGTCGCCCATATGGGATCCAAGACCATCCTTCGCTATGGCTCTTTCGGGCTTCGCGCCATGATGATCGCGCGAGGCGAAGCCGACTTTTTCGTCGTCATACCTGGAGTTGCTGCGCTCGGCTCAGAATGGGACACGGGCGCGCCTGAAATAATCCTTGCCGAGGCAGGAGGGAAGATGACGGATATCGCAGGAAACCCTCTCCTGTACAACCAAAAAGACGTGAAAAAAAAGGAAGGGATCCTTGCGAGCAACGGACAGATCCATCGTCTGCTCTTAGAGAAGATAGCCTCGTTCAAAGACGGTACAGCTGGTAATCCACAAAACCCATAGACGCCAAGGAAAGGCCGATGACGATCCAATCCAGGAAGAGGTAGGGAATGCCTACTGCAAATATCGGATTCTTATCCTGTAGGGAAAAAAGGCCTGCGAAGAACAGGATAAAAAAGACAAGATTCATCAACAGCAAGAGGAATACTACCTTTGTTCTCGTGTCCATGAAGCGAGGAATGCGTTGCTCTTTTTATAGTTTACATCTCCTCAGGCGCCTCGATGCCGAGAAGCGAGAGCCCTTCTGCAACAATGTCACGGACACAGGATATCAGGACGAGCTTGGCATTCCTCATGTTCTCTCCTGACTTCAGGATAGGAACCTCATGATAGTAATTGTTCACCTCTTGGCAGAGCGAGAGAAGGTAACGTGCGACAAGCGCAGGCTTGTACTGCAGAGCGGCATCACCGATGACTGTCGGGAAGGCCAATAATGCCTTGATGATCCCCTTTTCCTTCTCTTCCTGCAAGAGACCATACTGCACTTCTTTTGGGATCTTTTTCCCTGCCTTTCTGATGATAGAGCATATCCTCGCGTGCGTGTACTGGATATATGGGCCGGTCTCGCCTTCGAACTCCACAGCCTTCTCGACCTGGAAACTGATCTCCTTATGCGGGTCATGCACGATCATGCCAAACTTCACTCCTGCAAGAGCGATGCTTTCTGCTGTCTTTTTCTTCTTTGCCGCCGGCCATCCCTCATGACGGCTCTCCACTTCCTTTTCTGCCTGCGCCACAACCTTCTTGATGAGGTCTTCTGCAGTGATCAATTCCCCTTCTCTTGAGCTGATCTTGCCTCCTGCAAGCGTGACAACACCGTATGGAAGGTGAAAGCAGTTCTTGCTCTGTGCAAATCCCATCAGTTCCAATGTCTTGAACAACTGCTGGAAATACAATGTCTGTTCAGAGCCTACCACATAAAGGCTCTTTTCAATTCCAAACTTCTCAAACTTGATCTTCGCAAGCGCGAGATCCTTTGTCGAATATAATGCAGTGCCATCTTTCTTGAGAAGGAGAAACACCCCAAGACCTACCTTTTCAAGATCAATGATGATTGCGCCTTCGCTCTCCTTTGCAAGACCTGCCTTGACAAGCGAATGCACCATCTCCTTTCCTGGCTTTTCCATCTGGCTCTCAAAAAAATATTCATCGAACTTCACGCCAAGCGTCCTATATATGACCTCGAAATCGTCAAGTGAATACTTCCTCGTCTTCTCCCACAATGACAGTAATTTTTTGTCTCCATCCTCAAGCTGCTTCAAGACATCTTGCACTTCCTCTGCGTATTCTTCCTTTTCAGCAATCTTCTTGTTCGCTTTTTGGTAGATTCTCCCAAGCCAGGCGCCCTTTGCTTTCAGAGGGATATTTTCCTTGTTGAACTTCGTCAGGTACCACACTGATTTTGCCACATGCGTTCCGATATCTCCCTGATAGTTCGCAGCAAAGACACTAAAACCGTCAAAGCGCAAGATATTGACGAGCGCCTGCCCAAGGAGCGTCCCCCGGAGATGCCCGACGTGGAATGCCTTATGCGTGTTCACCTGGCAGTATTCCACCATCACGCGCTCCTTCTTCGCTACTCCCTTGCCATAACTTCCTTTCCTTATCTTGGCAAGCGTCTTCTCTGCAAGATCCTCCTTGCTGAAGAAAAAATTCACATACGCCCCCTTGACCTCGACCTTTGCGACTGATTTTGGCAAGGACATGATCTTGACTATGTCTTCTGCGATCTTCTGCGGAGACTTCTTCAGTTCCTTCGCAAGAGAAAAACAAGGAAAAGCAAGATCGCCAAATTCCGGATCAGGCGGAGATTCGAGCAGGGGCAAGATGTCCTCTTCCTTCTTCTTGAGCGCCTTTGCGAGCATGCTTACAATTTCTTCTTTGAACATGATAGCACTCACCCTATTTGCTTGATTTTAAATGTTGCGATTATAATTATGGACAATGCGCTTCATCCTGTTTTTTTCTCCAATACATGCCCATGGCGTCGTATCCTTTTTCTTTTCTCATATGCGCCCGCTCGTCTTCCATCTCCTCGAACTTGGCCAAGTCTGCATCACATGGCAAATCATAATATGTCTGGAGAAAGAGGATTGTCGCATCTTCTGCAGGGCCGAAAATATTAATCCTAGAAATGACATTCTTCCTGCGGAAGATGCTCTCCTCAACGATCTTACGCAAATTGAATCTCTCGATCAATGTCAAGTCCAAGCCAGTGAGACGATCGATAAGACTCAACGCAATTGTGTATTCTGCATTGACATCAAAATCCCATGAAGATTCCATCGTCAGATCTTTCACTCTTTCTTCGGCTTCGCTGCCTTCTTGGGCTTTTCTTCCTTTGGTTTTTCGTCCTTAGGAGTGCCTTCAGCCGCCTCAGGAGCTTCACCTTCAGGAGCCTTTGGCTCGAGAGGCGCCTTCCCATGCTTCTTGATCGTGAGATTGACCTGGGCAGTCTTCTGGTAGATGGTATTTCCCGCGACGGTCTTACGCCGACGAAGCCCACGCACGTCATTCCTGATGCCGACTCCTGATGTGATGAGGATCTTCTTCCTCATCGTGCCTTCGACATCCTTTCGCATGGGAAAGCCGCAATAATCAGACCCGCCGTTGATGGTGAACGTATACCCGTCGAGACTGAAAGCTTCACCGCCAATCTCCTGTCCTAACTTCTTGCCGAGAAAAGGCGTGCACTCTTCGTCTTTCAGAACCCGCTTGTGTGTCTTTCCTGTCTTAGGATCCCCTATGTTTATCTTCAATTCCATGGTAACGTCCTCCCGAGCGAAACAGCTTACAGCCGACTGAACGCGGCGAACTGCCGCCGCATGCTTCAGCAAGCCTTTGTGCTCCCTCAGCGTTAACACTAGACGGAAATGGCAAGTATTTAAAAAGGTTGCTGGATTTTCAAGGACCATGAACTTCCAGACGCTTCCGACAGCAGGGACGAGCATGCGATACCTCGACCACGCCTTTTCGCAGTCGAAAAAGCGAGGGAGGGGAGAACTTCCTGCTGTACGCCTCGACATTGTCAAGGAATGCCTCACCTCGCAACTCACCATGGTCCTAACAGCATACCCTTCCTTCAACTCCCTTCCCCCATTCTATGCCGAACTTTCCACGGCAACACTTGACATTCCGCAAGTCAAGGCCGCGCTCGCCTCAATCTCCTGGTGCATAAGGAAGATAGCAGAGCTTACCAAGATATACAAGACCCGCATACGCAGATCAAAAAGCAAAACAACAGGAAACAAGCACTTTTCAGAGTATTACGGAAGGATATCAAGCCTCCTTGAACGGCTGGACAAGCACTTCATCATCCTCGACAGGACCAGGCGCGCCATGAGGGATTGGCCTGACATCAAAGAACTTTTCACCGTAGCGATCGCGGGATTCCCAAACGTGGGCAAGTCAACACTCCTCTCTAAAGTCACCCCTGCGCGCCCGAACATCAAAGCCTACGCATTCACCACAACAACGCTCAACGTCGGATACCTCTCCTACGAATACCACAGGATCCAGCTCATCGACACGCCAGGGACGCTTGCTCGCCCAGAGAAGATGAACGCGGTAGAGCGGCAGGCATACCTTGCGATAAAACATGCTGCACACATGGTCATCTTTGTCTTCGACCCGACAATGGAAAAGGAAAAACAGCTCTTGCTCTACCACAAGATACGGAAGGAATTCCACGGCCCATTCATCATCTATGTCTCAAAGACAGACCTATCTTCGCCTCCAGAACTTCCCTTTCCCTTCGCCTCCTCAATCGACGAAATCAAAGAGCTGATCCTGCACTCATTCAAGAAGACACACTTTTACGAGCTTGGCAAGTGATCAGAGAAGCTTCTTCATCTCCTTTGCCTCTTTTCCATGCAAAGGGACGGAATACGACACTTTCATAGGATAGGGGATGATGATCTTATGCTTTCTCAACGTCAGATATGTCCTTGTCGTCAGGTCATCCTTCAGATCCTCAAGGTCCCTGATCGAACGGAACCTGGTGAACACTTCAAGCCGGAACTCCAATCCATATTCTCCCATCTTGGCCATCTTCACATCAGGAGCTGGCTGGTGCAAGACATCCTTGATGCACAATGCCTCCTCGCACACCACCTTTGCCACCTTCAGCGGGTCAGAACCATACGCGACATTGAACAGGATATCCACACGCAGGAGGTTTGTCGGCTGGGAGTAATTCATGATCTTCGCATTTGCCAAGATGCCATTTGGGATGGTCACGATCTTCTCCTCATGGGTCAGGATCCGCGTGCTCCGAAGGTTTATCATGACAACCTCTCCGATATCACCGGTCTCAAGCTGGATGACATCTCCTGCCTTGAACGTCCTATCCATGATCAATGAGATGCCGCCAAAGACATCTTCAAGAGAATCCTTCAAAGCAAGCCCGAGGATGATCCCCACAATCCCTATGCTTGCAAGAAGCGTCCAGATCTGCACTCCCCATACCTGCAGGATGACGATGAAACCGATCAAAGCCAACACAATCTTCACGACACTATGAGTAACGGGTAGGATCTCCTCCTGGAACTGGATGCCCTTCCTCTTCGTCATGTGGCTGCCCCACACCTCAAGGAGGAAATGGGCGATCTCTATGATGAACAGCGTGAAAAGGAAGACGATGATAGTGTGCAGCGCCCGGAACAAGACATTGTCGACAACCAGGAATTTCTGGAAGACGACATCAACCCCGATCAGCGTCATGACAAGGATGAAGATGCCCTCTGCCCGATGGATGGACTTATCCTTCTTGATATACTGCTTGTTCAGGAACTTCTTCACAGCGCCACGAAGGACAACCATGGTCAGCAAAACGACGAGCACGAGAAGTGCGAGGACGACCAAGACGTAGACCCACTCCAGAGCAAATATGGATGATATGCGTTCAATCCCCATACAAACACATCGCATAGGCCATTATATAAGCATTTGTAATGAGTAAGAAATAGTTACGGTTTGCTCGTCTTCTCTTCAACGACAATCCTGCATGTGCAGGGAAGCTTGTACTGCGCCCTCTTCAACGCGAGGCGTGCGACCGGAAGATGCTGCGAATTGACCATGATCTCCATGATCGGCTGCCCCTTCCTCACCCGGGCGGCAAGGCCGACAGCCTTTCCAAAAGAACGCGCCATTCCTGTGCTCATCCTGTCAGCGCCAGCGCCTGACGCCAAAGGATTATTCCGGAGCACATGATGCGGATACAATCGGATGCGATAAAAATAACCCACCTTCCCGATCTTTGTCTCAAGCAGCTTGTTTGCGCTCTTTCTCGCACTCTCGATCGCATTATGGCGAAGCTGGATATCCCGCTCAGACAGAAGACTTGCCGTGAACGCATATACTGACTTTGAATCACCCATGACGTACTTGACGATCTTATTCACAGGGATCGCCTTCACATACGCCTTCTTGGAAAACTTGGACTTCCTCGTATACGGGCGCTCAAGACGTCTCCATGCGACAGCTCGCATCAATTTTGCCATAACAGACGTGGAAAAGCAGGTGGTTTAAAAAGGTTACGTTACGACGTATGTGCCTAGCATCTTCAAAATTCTCGACGCTATTCTTGAAGGAGCTGCGTCCCCGGAAGTCATTGGAACGAAGTTCCTATGACGCTGAGAAACTTCGTTTCCCAGCGGGGCGACCCCTCGCGATGCTCTCGATACTCTCAATTTATTGAATTTTGACCTTAGGATGCTATGCACATACGTTACGACTTGCAGCGAACTGAACCCACGGTGCCTGTCATCCGCTTCGCATTTGCGCTACATTTAAAAAAACATCCATGCAACCAGCAGGATTACAGCCCCGTAGTGTAGCGGTCAAAGACTGCTGACAGCTTACTGAGCGCGGGGATCAGTCACAGTAGATGGCTTGCCTGACGCTTGGACTGAACAACGCGCGCATATGTCAGCGATGGCCAATCATTCAGCCCTCTGGCGGCGGGATCATCCGATTCCATCGAAGACAGGCTGAGACCTCGGTTCGAATCCGGGCGGGGCTATGAGCGAAGCGAATAGTCACGCACGGGACCAGAAATTGCTTTGCAATTTCTCAGTACCGGGCGGGGCTAGTAGTAGTTCGATGATGCGCGTGGGTCTATCACAGCCCACCACACCATCACTTTCCGATATACATCCTCCGAGCTTTGGTTATTTTGGACGATTCCAAAATCCAGAAACTCGCAAGTTTCTCGTATCTTTCAGGCCAACCCTAGAGCTTCGGTGGAACTGAACACCAGTATCTTTGCATCATATCTATTCTAAACAACATCTGAGAAGTTTCCCTAAGGCGATTTATGAATAATTGCCAGGTATGAACTCTTCAAAGGTCTCAAACCTGTCTAACCAAAAATTATTAGATGGAATATCAAATTTACTGCCCTCAATGAATTCTATGTGACATACAGGTTCGTGTGGCTCGACAGATTTCCTTCGCTTTATTGAAATCGTAGAGACTGTTCCTTCAATAATTCCGTTCTTCCATGCATCCAATAATCCTTTATGATTTTCTGGGTTTACCAATGTTAAAATCCCAAATGGTTTACCAGGATACCAATAGGTATCAATGTCAATTACAATAATTAATTTGTCTTCTTCAGATCTAACATCCAGTATGTGAGAATCATGAAAATCGATTTCGAGTAACTCTTCAAAAAATTTGTTGTTCATACTTATTTGAAGGTGTTTGTACTTTATATATTTGCCTAAATATTCCCTAAAAAAGAGTTCATGGTGTATTAGACTGAGTAAAATTCCTAGAGGGGTTAGGCACCAATACGTAATCCGAGCGGACAACGAATCTGCTCGAATCCGCCTTTTTTCTTCCACTTCTCCGAGAGTGTGATACATCCTCCGAGTCACCTATACATAGAATGATACTCGCATCCGGGCGGGGCTATTTAAATCCTTCATCTTCAACCATCCGAAGAATGTGTTTTATTTCATCGATGACCTTTTGTTGGTCTTTTTTTCCAGACATGGCGACGAATTTGATGAGGATGTCTTTTAATTCCTGAGCAGATAAAAATTTGATGGCATGTCTGTCTGAGACGAAGTAAAATCTAAATTTGTCATATTTGATTTCTTTCACAACGATGTTGCCGACATGGCCGACTTCCTTCCCTTTTTTTGGTTGTTCCTCGAGCGTGCATAACAAGGAGAGGATAGTTATTGACTCTTGCTTGAACTTCCTGTTGATGAGCTCCTCGAGATGCTCAGTGATGATTACTTTTGCCATCTCTTCTTCGCCCTTGTTATCGCTTCTTCAATAGGAATGGTTCCTTTCTCGTCCATGAGAAGGTCATGAAGTTGCCTTTTCTTCGCACTCTCTAGAATCCTTTGCAGTATTTCTTCATATCTTTCTCCTTTATGTCCGAATTCCTTTATCTCATCCCTCAACGACTGGGAGATTGCAATTGTTGTGTTCATTATGATCACCTATAATGAATATGAATATTATATGTATTTATAAATATTATGGTAAAAAAGGATGGAACCATCCCGGATCGGAAGCGTCTATGGGGCCTGGCGGGGCTGGCTTATTTTTCACACGTTTTTTTTTTGCTTTCCTTCTTTGCAGGAGTTTTTCTTGTTTTTCGTTCATTCGAGTTCTTTTCTCGATGAGGTCTGACCAGTAATGTCTCTTCTTGTATGCTTTTTTTATCAATTTGAAGTCCCTGAACCAGTCCCGAAACCCGTCCCGGTGATCATTCCAATCATCATATTCCGGATTGATGAACAATTCTTTTTGATCTTTTGGAGAAATTGTCGCGGTGGGCGTATAATATCCATTACTTCTTCTGTCTTTCTTTGTGGCCATTTTGCCTCCAGAATTCCTCCAAACCCTCACCTGTCAAGCAAGGGGTCTGGTTGGAGAATTCCTATGAGGCAAGATTTATTTCTTTCATGGTGACTTGAACTGTCATTTTCTTTTAAGTTTATCTTTTCCTATACTTAAACTTCTTGTCATAATCCTTATGATCAACAATGTCGAGAATGAGTGCTATAATGTCAACTTCACTTCCGCGGATGGTGTAGATCATCCTCCATGCACCTGATACGTTCACTTTCCAGAGATTGTTCACGTCGTAGTTTTTGACGTATTCTTTCGGGATTCTGTCTTTTGGTATGTGCGTTCCGTACTCAGGATTCGCCTTCAAGAACTCGATCTTCTGTTTGATTGAATCGAGCAATGTTTGGTTTTCGCTCTTGGTGATTCCTTCAGCGATCTCTGACCAACATTTGCGTTAAGATGTTCAAATTCTATCTTCGCATCTCCTGTCAGGATGACCTTGACTGGTTTTCCCTTGAACATC
>JAGVFV010000199.1 GCA_020057445.1 archaeon
AAAAAATTCAATGGAGTGAACATCAAGACAAGACAAAGAAAAACAAATCCTCCAAAAATCCAGGCAAACACCTTGAATCTCTTATCCACACCACACTCCCTGCAATACCTTGTTTATATAGTTTTATATCGTCACCTTTATAAACCCTCCTCTATTCTCCTCGTCTATTACCGACAGTACCTGCATTACTTGTGCAGGACGATTGCTGCCTGAGGTCATAAATACGGCAGACATCCTAAAATGGTAATGGAGACATAAAATGGCAGAAGATGAATTACTCGTACCAAACGACGAATACCTCAAATCAGGAATCCACATCGGAACAAAGTTCAAGACCAAGCACATGGAGAACTTCATCTACAAGACCCGCGCAGACGGACTCTCCATCCTCAACATACAACAGATCGATGCGCGAATCCGCATCATGGTCAAGATGCTCGCCCACTACGCGCCAGAAGACATCATCGTCGTCTCACGACGCGAAAACGGCTGGAAAGCAATCAGCCTCTTTGGAGAACTCACCGGCGCAAAGATATTCGCAGGACGATACCCTCCAGGCATCCTCACCAACACCGACCTTCGCGACTTCATCGAAGCAAAGATACTCATCGTCACCGACGTCTGGCCTGACCGAAACGCAGTCAATGACGCGCTCTCGATCGGAATTCCCGTCATCGCCCTTTGCGACACGAACAACCAGCCAAACAACGTCGACCTTGTCGTCCCGTGCAACAACAAGGGAAAGAAATCGCTCGGACTGTTGTTCTTTCTCGTCACGAAAGGATACATGGAATCACGAGGCATGATCAACCCAGGACAGGCATTCACCCACACCATGGATGATTTCGCAGGGGAAGAGTAAATTTTATAAACGCCAAGCGTGGAAATCTCTCCAGAGAGGTGTCAATATGGCAAGCAAACAATTCCATAAGAGCATCAGGCTCCTTGTAATAGTGCTCCTGATCATAGGAGTCATCGCAACAACGATGATGAAGAACCAATTCGACCTCTTCGACTATGCGGTCGCCTTGGCACTCATCTACATCATCTGGAGAACACCACTGGAATATGCGAAGTAATTTTTTTTTATTTCTTCACTTCCTCAATCCCATCATTCACGATCCTGAAAGTCAAGGATTTCCCGTCAGGTATCGACCTGTGCTTTCTCACGACGAGCTTTCGCGTCCCGTCCTCGTTCCTCATCACCTCGAGCAGGCACTTGCTGCCGTACTTGATGACGTCACCTCCCACCATGAATACCTTCTCACGATCCTCAAAATCAGTATACACCTGATTCGTAAGCAGGATCGGGATCTTCTTCTTCCTTGCAATCTCAACCAAGAACGAGATCTGCACGCCGAGTTCCTTATTCACGTCAAAGGCGTTCTTCGTCTTTCCCACCTCCAACCGGTAGAGATGCGCGACAGAATCAAAGACGATGAGGCAGACCTGGTCAGTGACGAGCTTCTTCAACCGCTCAAACACGCGCTTCTGCTCATCGAAATTCACAGGATTAAGAAATACCATCTGTTTAAGCACGTCATTATATTGCGGCGTCATCTGCTTCAACCGCTCTACGCTGAATCCGCCATCGCTGTCAATATAGATGATCTTCTTATCAGGAGGGACATGCACGCACGCGAGCAGGCAAAGAACGGTCTTTCCAGCTCCCGCAGGGCCAAAAATGGTCGTCACCGTATCCTTCTCATACCCGCCGTCCAAGAGCCTGTCCAGCTCCTTGCTTCCTGAACTCAACAAGTCCACCATGCTTAACTGATAAAGAAGTAGTCTATAAATACTTTATTCCTCATCTTCCGCATCTTCTTCGGACTCTTCAAACATCTTACGCGCCTTCTTCTCCTGCTTCACTTCAGCATTCTTCCCATTCGCCACATCAAACATGGTCCGAAGTCCCTGCTCCAGCGTCGACGGGTCCGCGATCCTGCTGTGCGTGTACGGAAAAATGATCCATTTTTCGCCAAGGTCCAGGTTCACGAAAATCAGGCAAAGATTCGGCATCTCCGAAAATTCTTTCCAGTGGCTGATGACAAATTTGAAGTTCTCTTCCACATTCTCTACGCAGATTCCCTGAACCTCTCCGCTTTTTGCACGGACAATGCAGTCCTTGCCGCACGAGGAAGACACCAGATACTTCACTGTCTTTCCTTCATACACTGCGACCAGCAGATTCCCTTCCACCTTCACTTCCTTCAATCGCTGATCCATCTGATCCTTCCACCGCAAGAAGTTCTTCAGCCAATCAACGAGTTCCATGCTTCACCTTCACAACAAATGGTATTGCGTAAGGCCCCAAAAACGCGAGCACCAAGAGAAAATGATCAATATCAGTCATTGCACCCTTGAACGCATACCCGAACAAAAGCAAGGAACCGATGATAAGCACGCCGCACGCAATCACTGCACGGATAGGGTGCTGATGATCGTGCTCTCGCAATAATGACGAGAACAGCATGCCAAATGCGATCCCAGTCAATGCAAGGATCCCTGCAATCGACGCATCAGAGATAATTGCGATCAACGGCAAGAACGCATAAGATACGCCGGCATTCGTTGCCAGCGCCAAAAAGACCAACAGCCAAAAGATGAATTGATCCAACAGCCTCTGTCCTCCGTCCTTCTCTTTTTCAAGCTTCAAGAATTTCAGCCGGACATGGCCTATCTCTTCAGCTGTCCATCCTTTCTTATGCAAGACCTGCTCATTCACATGCATACCGGTTTTCGAAAGAAAGAGATATATAAACTTTACCCTGCTAATGGTGACTGACCACAGCCAACTATTACTGCAAACAGAACGCGGCCAACAGTGACTGCTAACCCAGCTCACTGTGAACAGAATACAGGCGGATGGCTCGTCATTGCTCTCCCGTCACCACTTCATTCCCTGTCTCATTCTCAAACTTCGTCCCCGAAACAACACGATCCCCCGCTTCCAACTTCATGATACGCATGCCTTGCGTATTCCTTCCGATAGTTGAGATTCCCTTGCTCTCCACGCGGATCGCAATGCCGTTCTTACTCATAAAAATAAGCTCCTCATGGTCATTCACAGCCATTATAGTGACCACTTTCCCGTTCCGATCGCTACAGATGATGTTCCGAACACCGCTCCCGCCCCTATTCGTCAGACGATACTCACTGACAAGCGTCTTCTTCCCATACCCATTCTCAGTCACGGTCAAGATATTATCCTCATCACCCACAATCATCATCCCGATAACAGCATCCTCTCCCTTCACCTTCACGCCCCGGACACCCTTGGAATTCCTCCCCACCTGACGAATGCTCTTATCCTTGAACTTCACCGCATTGCCATTCCTCGTCCCGATAAAGATATTCTTTGTCTCATCAGTCACCGCAACTCCCCGAAGCTCATCACCTTGCTCCAAGTTAATGGCAATGATGCCTCCCTGCCTTGGCCGAGAATACGCCATGAGCTCTGTCTTCTTGATGATGCCTTTCTTAGTCGCCATCACGAGCTGCAAGCCCTCCTTGAACTCCTTGACCGGGATGATTGACGTGATCTTTTCCTTCTCAGGAAGTTCGATCAGGTTCACGATCGCCTTACCCTTCGCATATCTTGTCGCCTCAGGAACCTTATACACCTTGATCCAATGCACCATGCCCTGGTCAGTGAAACACAGCAGGAAAGAATGCGTGCTTGCCACAAAGACGCGCTCGATAAAATCATTCTCGTCAGGCGTAAGCCCGATGATCCCTTTGCCCCCGCGCCTCTGCACACGGTAGGTCTCGATAGGCATCCTCTTTATGTACCCGTTATTCGTCAGCGTGATGACCTGCTCCTCTTCCTTGATCAGGTCCTCAAAGTCCATCTCGACTTCCTCATCCTCTATCCTTGTCTTTCTGTTATCGCCGTACTTCTCTTTTATCTCCTGCAATTCTTTCTTGATGATGTCAAGGATCCTCTGCTCTGACGAAAGGATCTCCTGCAATTCCTTGATCAAGTTCAGCAGGCTCTTGTGCTCCTCGCGAAGCTTCTCCTGCTCAAGCGCAGTCAAGCGTGATAGACGCATATCCAATATCGCCTTTGCCTGCTTCTCAGAAAGCGTATACTTCTCCATCAAGGTATTTTTTGCAGCCTCCGCATCCTTTGCCTTCTTCAAGAGCTCAACTATCGGGTCAATATGCTCCAGACAGATGATGAGCCCCTGAATGATATGATCCTTCTCCTCAGCCTGCCTGAGGTCAAATGCGGTTCTCCTTCGCACCACCTCTTTCCTGAAATCGAGGAACTCGACCAAGAGCCCTCGAAGAGAAAGCGTCTTTGGCTCACCGCGCACAATACTCAAGAAAATTATACCGAAAGAACTCTGCGCCCTCGTCGTATTCAACACCTGATTCTTTACAATCTCAGGAACAGTATTTGTCCGCAAGTCAAGGACAACCCTGACACCTTCCTTATCAGACTCATCACGAAGGTCGGAAACTCCCTCTATCCTCTTCTCGCGGATATTATCAGCGATCTCTGACACGAGCTCGGCCTTATTCACCTGGTACGGGATCTCCTTGATGACCAGGCACTTCTTCCCCTTCTTCTCCTCAACATCAATCACAGAAGAAATCACCGCCTTTCCCCGTCCTGTCATGTACGCTTCGACAATCCCCTGCTTGCCTGAAATGATCCCTCCTGTCGGAAAATCAGGGCCCTTGACGAATTCCATCAAGTCAGGAATGGATGCCTGCGGATTATCAATAAGCAGGATCGCACCCTCGCACACCTCACGCACATTATGCGGAGGGATGTTCGTCGCCATGCCGACAGCGATACCTGACGAACCATTAATCAACAGATTCGGGATCTTCGACGGAAGGACCACAGGCTCCTTCAATGACCCATCGAAATTATCGACAAAATCAACAGTGTCCTTATCTATCTCACTCAAAATCTCCTCAGAAATCTTCGCAAGCTTGGCCTCAGTGTACCTGTACGCTGCAGCATTATCCCCGTCGACCGATCCAAAATTTCCCTGCCCAAAAATCAACGGATAACGCAAAGAAAACGTCTGCACCATCCGCACAAGAGCATCATACACCGACTGGTCACCATGGGGATGGAACTTACCAAGCACATCTCCGACGATCCTTGCACACTTCACAAAAGACTTATTATAATGAAAACCAGAAAGATTCATGCTATGCAAGATGCGCCTATGCACCGGCTTCAATCCATCCCTGCAATCAGGAAGCGCGCGACCGACAATGACTGACATAGCGTAATCAAGATACGCACGCTTCATCTCATCCTCAATCACCTGAGGGACAATATGCTCTCCTTCCATTTTCTCGTCTAAAACCCCGTCGAAAAATACACTAAAAAGAAAGACAGCTCCTTTATAAGCATTGCGGTCGAAAAACACGTTTAAACGGGCTCAGAAGGCGGAAAACAAGGCTCTGAAGGAATTACAAAAAGCTAATAAATACGAACGACGAAATATCAATTATATGATAAGAAAAGCAAGAGAGACAGATGCCGACGAGATCCACCACCTTGCAGAATCATTATCCATAAAGAAGCTCCATGACACAACAAAAGGATTCCTGGTCTATACTCTCCAAGAAGCAGAATACCGAACTAGAATCCTCATGTCCAATTACTTCTTTATATCGACAAACCATGGTCACATTGACGGATTCCTGATGTGCTATGACAACAACATATTAAAGACAAGCCTGCAAAGCAATCTTCTTTCCCATGAAGATGCCATCATACGATTCGTGCAAAACATGCCTGAACCATATATCTTCGGAGACCAGATCTGCATCAGCAGAGCGGCAGAAGAACAAAAACAACCCACAGGAATACAGCTCATGGAAAACTTATTCGCTGAAATGAAAAAACACCGAATCAACACGACGTATGTCGCAATACTTCATGCACCTACAACGAACCACGCATCAATACAATTCTGCACCAGAATCGGATTTCGAAAAATCGAAGAAGTGAAAAATAGCGACAATACAACCTGGGGAATATATAGATTTGAACTCAAATAACTGTCTTTACCTTACTTCGTTCAATGACTGAGTTTTTCCCGCCCTGCGCGCCCCCTGTCAACCGCCCGAGGTGATGAACTTATCTTATTTGAGATGCTGCGCAAGAGTTTTAAACAAAAAGTTAATATATGTGCCTCTTTCTAAGGGAAACAATAAGCAAATTTAGGTGATATCATGGGCAAAGAAATCTACGTGCAGAGCATAGGAATAACGCGACCAAAAGAGATTCCGCTGACACTTTTCCACGTGACTTTGCGGGGATTTACCGAAGAACCAATTACTGCATTCATGTATGCCGATGACATTGTACGTACCTTATCCTACGATGCAAATCTAAAGCTGATTCTTGCAGATGCAGAGACAAATGAAGCGGTATATGCTCAGCTTGGTTATGGGTCCAGCGGCGGAAGTCAAAAACAGAATTTTTACGTTCTTAAAAAAAGTGGAAATATATTGATTGAAAAATAGACAAATTGATAACTGTATTCGATCATTGCACCTTCACAATCCTGCTCTTCGTCTGATCAATATGAATCTTAAAAGAATGTCCGCAGTACACGCACCGCTTCACCTT
>JAGVFV010000095.1 GCA_020057445.1 archaeon
GGGACGAGGAAAGAAGAAAGAGCACGGCGATCCTCATGACAAGTATTTTGTCAGTGGACCGCATGGAAGGACCATCGTGATCGAAGACGTGACCACCACCGGAGGCTCTCTCCTCTCCACCATCGCAGACCTTCGGGAGTGCGGCGGCATAGAAGTCATCGCAGCTCTGGGACTGACCAACAGGGAAGAGATGACCCCCATCTTCGGCGTTGACAAGGAAGAGACTGTCCGCCAGTTTGCGGCAGTATACGAACGCGCTGTCGGCGAACCATATGACGGACACATGAGTGTCGAAGAGGCGCTTGCCAAAGCAGATGTCTCTTATCTCTCGGTCAGCACTGCCAGGAGTCTCCTTCCGAAGGCATATGTGAAAAAGAGGCCAGGGTCCCACATGGCCCATGCTATCACTGAGGAGTTCAGGACATTTGGCATAGGCCCGATCAGGCTTGAGTGACTGATCGCACAGAACGAAAAATACCTGTATAAAAATTTCCATTACATTTAAAAATGGAGGAAAAGCACCCATTCCCATGAAAACCTACATCACCTCTGAAAGCGTTACTGAAGGACACCCTGACAAGATCTGCGACCAAGTCTCTGACGCCATCCTTGACGAGCTCATCCGCCAAGACCCGCATTCCAGAGTCGCAATCGAATGCCTGACGACCACAGGACTTATCGTCGTCGCAGGAGAAGTGACCACGAACGGCTTTGCCGACGTGCAGAAGATCGCACGCCAGACACTAAAAGAAATAGGCTACATCGACCCTGACTTTGGCATTGACTGGGAAGACGCAGGAGTCCTCGTCAGCATACACGGACAGTCCCCAGACATCTCGCTCGGGGTCACGGACACCAAGGATCACGAGCAGGGCGCTGGCGACCAGGGCATGATGTTCGGCTTTGCCTGCAACGAGACAGAAGAGCTCATGCCATTTCCCATCATCATGGCGCACAAGCTGACCAAGAGACTTGCAGAAGTGCGGAAAAGCGGGATGATCAAGCACCTTGGCCCTGACGGGAAAAGCCAAGTGTCTGTCGAATACGAAGACGGCAAGCCAAAGAGGATCGACGCAGTCGTTGTCGCCCAGCAGCACAAGGAAAGCCTTCCAGAAGATGTCTTGCGAAAAGAGATCCTCGAAAAAGTCATCCAGCCTGTCTGCGGAAAATTCATGGATGCAGAGACAAAGGTACATATCAATGCCACTGGAAAATTCGTCATCGGAGGCCCTGAAGGAGACTCAGGAGTCACTGGCAGGAAGATCATCGTCGACACCTACGGAGGGGTCGGCAGGCACGGCGGAGGGGCATTCTCAGGCAAGGACCCTTCAAAGGTCGATCGGAGCGCTGCGTACGCAGCCCGCTATGTTGCAAAGAACATCGTCGCGGCAGGGCTTGCAGACAGGTGCGAAATCGCGCTTTCCTACGCGATCGGCGTCGCACACCCGACATCAGTCAACGTGGACTGCTTTGGAACGAACAAGATTACAGAAGAGAAGATCATCGCCATCGTGAAAAAGAACTGCCCCTTGACGCCGCACTGGATCATCGACCATCTCAAACTCAAACGTCCCATCTACAAGAAGACCGCAAGCTACGGCCACTTCGGCAGGAATGACCCTGACTTCACCTGGGAGAAGACAGACCTTGCGGCGACGTTCAAGAAGGAGGCAGGACTATGATCGAATACGGAGAATTCAAGGGAAACAAGATGATCATCATCAAGCGGAACGAGGAAGACAAGTTCCCCTTCCAGTTCGGCAAGAACAAGGCAAAGCTCATCGTCGAGAACTACGAGGCGATCAAGACGTTCGCTGAAGAGGAATAAGACCTGTCGTTGAGGGTATTCCTAGTTCTTCAGCAATATTTATAAATCCTGCAGCGAGAATTTCCTGCATGGGCTGGCTTGACTCCTGGAGACGTGCGCGTGCAGAGCAGGGACTGCGCGCCATGCCGGAACGTCTTGGACGGGAATTGCAGGCGTTGCAGGATTCTTTGACCTTGCTTGAGAATGATATCCGCCTGGTCGGGACAGCTGACGGCGACAGGGTATTTCTCCTGCAGCTGGAACAGTTCATCCTCGCATCGAGGAATATCGACGAACACATCCGCCTCATCGCCCATTGGAGCAAACAGCATCCGGAGATCACCATCCCTGATGACTTCGAGAACACTCTCAGGAATGCACGGCAACTCTCGCTGCAGGCGATCGAACAAAAAAAGGCAAGCAAGGAAAGCGGCCAGGCAATCATCGATCTTGGCAGGAAAATCATCAGGGACGCAGAGCCGCTTCTACAAAAGAAACCAGACCAGGAAACAGGAATAGAAATACTGGAAAAATACCAAGAAATATCCAAGTATCCTCCCGAAGTAATACAATTCGCCACAGAACATCCTTATGATATCAAATTATTTGAAAAAAATGCGGATCGCCAAGTAAGATATTTGTTCGAAGATTGCTTGCCCACACTTGCACGGGTTGGTTTGTTGACACGAGAAAATTGGGCTTTAGTTATTGAATCGGGAAAGAATGCTGGACCAAACGCAGATTACTTATTCAATTATGGTTTACCTGCACTCGCAAGAAATGGTTTATTGACGCGTGAGAATGCGCTCATGCTTGCGGAATTGGGAAAGAACGCAGGTGATTATGGGGGTGATGCAATCGCCCATTTGAGTCGGCTTGAATGGAATGGTTTGCTGACACAGGAAAACTGGCCTTTGATTGTGGAATTGGTAGAGAAAGCAGGTAAAAATGCAGTATTCTTATTCGCCTTTGGTTTAACAATGCTTGATCGTAATCACTTGCTCAACAGGAAGAATTTGTGGTGGATGGTTGCCCTTTGTAATAACGCAGGAAAAGATCAAGAAACATTTTTCCTATACATCGCCAAGTACGGTTGGAAGACGACAGATGAGCTGAAGAGATTCGGAAAGAACGGAGCAAGCATTGCAAGGTATACGCAAGGGACAGCAGGCAATACGTGTGAGGCATTGGGAGGATTGCGTTCCTCCCGCTTTTATTTCGGCGATGCATTCTCAGATTTTGAGCTTGCCATCGCAAAAAGCCAGCGCGTGGCAAGCTATCTCATCTTTGAGCGAGTGAAAGAGTTATTTGACCTTCACTGTCTGAAAACCACGGAAGACCTGAACGTCATCATCAAGGTGTGCAACCAGTATAAGCCGCCAGCTCTCACCATCATGAAAGAAGTGCTTGTCGCAGGAAAAAAACAAGGCATCATCCGAGGAACACTGAGCGAAGAATCAGACGTGCTCAATGCATTCCTCAAAGAAACACCAGCGTATCTGCTAAGCCTGTACATCCCGTTCAAGAAATTATGGCAGGGCAACCTTCCTGACCGGGACAGGCAGGTGACAATGCTGTTCAAGGATGGACGGGAATTATTGCAGGACATAAAAGATGGCGTGCTCAGACGAGAATACCCGCAAGAACTGCTGTTCGGAGTATTATACTCCATCTTCGCATGCAACGACATGACAGTGCCAAAAGAAAACTACATCCACGCATTCAACGAACGAAACGACAGGCAAAACGACATTCCAAAAGCATTCTGGAAACCATACAAGGTCAACCTGAGCAAAGGAGGATATATCCTCAAGGACGAGAACACGCCAATCCAGCAGGAAGCATGGAACACGCTCGTGAATGTCGCAGGAAAGATCAGAGAAAAAAAAGATGTCGATATCACGCAACTTGGATTTTCCATGCTTGCGCTTCTCGGAACAGACGGATGGAAAAGCCAGCGGGCACATTTCTTGGAACAAGTCTACCAAGTATTCGTGAATTCCGGACAGAGCCTTCCAGAATTCCGCCTCGATCACTCAATCCTCATGTCCTACAAGGAATTCGTAGGAGACAGGCTTCCTAATGACATCCTGCCAAAGATATTCCAGGAATGCCTTGCACAAGACTCTGCACGGTTCATAAACCTACAGGAGAAATTCACAGGAAGAAAAGCACCAGACACAAGCCAGCTCGCAAGCTTCATCAACAACAAAGTCCTAAAGACAGGAATGCCTGAAGACAAGAAAAAAGAAGTCATCATGAAAGTATTTTCGCAAAACAAGATCCCGCCGGAAGAGCAGACAATACAGCAAATCCTCAAGGCAGCACAAACCACAGAAGTGAAACAGATCCTTGACGCGCTCTCCGGAAGCATCATCGACAAGGCACTCATCACAAAGACTCATCTCGCGCTCTACGGCGCAGAATACGAAGGAATGAGACGGGAAATGGGCAAGTACGACTTCCACGATACAGAAGGAGAGGGAAAATACACCTTCCTCATCTCCAAAAGAAAGATGCATTCCTGCGCCATGTTCAACATGGGAGTCTGCGTTGCACCAGACGACACCATGTGGAACAGCCCAGACATGTGGCAGCTCATCATATTCGACGAAAACGGTTACGCACACGGCGGCACCATCATGCGGACAATCATGCACAACGGAAGCGCATACCTCGTCCTCAGCATCCAGCCAGCAGGATCATTGCTCACACAGGCAAGCCCAGAAGCCATATTCGACAAGACCATCCAATACGCAAGGATCATCACCAAAAAACTCGGCTACAGAGGAATACTCATACCAACCAACACTGCAATCAGTTCCAACAGAGGAAGCATACAAGACATCATAACAAAAAGATACGGACAGACAACACCACTAACAACAGAATCATACCAATTCAGCAACAATCCAAGCTATCCATACAGCTCATTCTACCAGATAACCTGACCAAGATCGGGATCTTGGAATGACTACCTTTTCCCTGTTTATTCTATCTCTTCTTGCAGGAATGCCAATATTTAAATATCAGTAAGTCCTGCCTTACTTCTGGTGAATCATCATGGAATATGCAATCGCAAAAGTCAGCACAAAAGGGCAAATCGTTATCCCGAGAAACATGAGGAAGGACATCAAACACGGTGACGAATTTCTCGTCGTCAGGGAAGGGGGACGCCTCCTCCTCAAAAGCATGAGCACGCTCACAGCTGACCTCAAGGAAGACCTCATCTTTGCCGAGCGGGTGGAACAGGCATGGCAGGATTATGACAAAGGTAAGTTCAAGAAGAAATCAAGAGAAGACTTCCTCAAGGAGCTCGTCTCATGCTGAGCATCGAATACAGGGATGATTTTCTCAAACATATTTCCAAGATAAAAGATGCTGCCTTAAAAGAAAAAGTGAAGAGGCAAGTGCAAAAGATTGCAGACTCGCCTGAAGTTGGAAAACCCATGCGCTTCTCACGCAAAGGCACGCGAGAAGTGTACATCCCGCCGTTCCGGCTCGCGTACGCTTTTATTCCTGCAGAGAACAAGATCATCTTCCTCGATCTTTATCACAAGGATACGCAATGATGCTCAGAATACTTCCCATCTGATGACGAAAGTTGTTTCTACTTCAAAATAGAAAACTATATATAATCATTCATTCAGAGAAAGAGGAAGGGTGGAACGTATCGAGCATAAAACTCTTTTGGACGCAATAACAAGCATACAGGCAAGCGATATGCCAAGCGCACAAAGGAATCTTCTTGAAGGGCTTGCCATCACCTACGCAAGCATCACATACACCCTCAGGGAAAAAAGGGATCCGGCACGCATGGTCACCGATGACTATCGCCTGCACCTTTCCCAGCATGTCATAGGGACGCTCATCCAAGAATGGGACCATGCGCGCACCATAAAAAGCACCGATTCTTTGATAAAAAGGCTCACCAACCTCGAAGATAACATACCACAGCAGAAAATCCATAAGAAAGGCCACACTGATATCTACCTTTCCGCAAGCAGGCTGCTTCGCATCATGCTCTCTGAAGACAGCTTCTCCCGAGCACAGACCCTTGGCAGGTACATCGAAGAGGGACTTTCCTCATTCTATGACCACAGGGAACTTCCCGTACAAGCGGACAGCAAACGCACCATGAACAGGATCAACAAGGAAGAATATCTTTTCCTCTCGAACTGCTACGACGCCATACTCTGACAATGACTGCACGAACATTCTTCCTGGACACAAGCGTTCTTATCGAGGATCCTGACTGCATCGAAGAATTCCTCGACAAGGAGACAAACACAGTCATCATCACTGACATCGTCATGGCAGAGCTCGACGGCGCAAAAGCGCATGATGTGCGCGCACGGGACGCCATCCGCAACATCAAGCATTACATCGACCAGAACAGGGACTACTTCCTCACCAAGAAATACTGGGAGCTTGAGGGGGTACAGATAGGTCCTGGAAAAGGATACTTGAACTTCTTCAGCAACAACACGGTACAGCAGGGAACAGATGATGCTCATCCGGGCGTCCTTGCATTCGAGCCTGCCCTTTCAAAGCCAAACGACATGGGCCTCGTGCAGCTCTGCAAGGAATATTCGGCAAGCCATAATGAATCTAAGATCATGCTCATCACCATGGACACCAACCAGGCAAGCTTCGCCATACTCAACGGCATCGACGCGGAATACAAGAAATCAGAATACATAGATCCCAACCAATTGCACAGGGACTATGTCACTTTCACCGATGACGCACTGTACTTGAAAATCCTCAAGACCAGTGAAAAGAATCCAGAACGAAGGTTCATATCCCTCGCAGATATAGACGAGCCGTGGATCACAGAGCTCATCGCGAACGAATTCGTCATCTACGAGACTCCTGAAGTGAAGCAGAGGATGGCACGAGGAGAGCGCATATCGCATGAGCATATCTTCAGGTACGACATCCTCAAAGACGCTCTGGTCGGGATCCCCCGTGATGACCAGGTGCTTCTCGACAGGATCAGGCCCCGCAACCTGCAGCAGCAGCTCATCCTTGAGAACGACCGGGCAGGGGTGCAAGGGCTCATCAGCGCAGGAGGAGCAGGCACAGGAAAGACCTATCTCATGCTTGCGCTTGGCCTGCATAAGATCCTGCAGAGAAGGAGGGATCGCGGGGAATCAAGCAGCCTGGAATTCATACCACGGCCGACTCTTCGCTGCTTCACCCGCTATGTCAGCGTTGCAGGAGAAGAGATAGGCTCAGTGCCTGGAGAAGCACATGAGAAAGTCTACGACCGATTCTCAGGGATAGCGACCAACTTCCCGCAGGTCATCAACAACATCAAGCTCGGACAGGCGGTCGGATTCACCCTTGACCAGGCGATCGAGATGGATGCCGCATACATCAGCATCCAGAATATCGGAGGCCTTCGCGGCGCCTCATTCGCTCCAGGCGATGTCATGCTCATCGACGAAGGCCAGAACCTTGAGCGCGCTGTCATGAGGACAGCTGCTTCCCGGATAGGACACGGCGAGATCTTTGTGCTCGGCGACACGACACAATGGGACAATGAGAAAGTCGACATGCGCGACAACGGCCTTGCCCACTTCATGAACGCGATCATCCAGATCTCATTCTATGGACGAGGAGTCAGGCGGGAAGACAACAAGGCAGTCAACCTGCACTTCCAGCGACGCAAGTTCAACGACCTCTCGCGCGACGACGCGAAAAAGTTCGGCTCTTATTTCGGGCTCCACTTCTTCGAGCACATCATCAGGGATCCGAAGGCAGAATTCGCAGTGAAGTTCCTGTGATGAAAGGATACAACCAGAGAATAAGTATTGCGATAATCTTGAAGACAAAATTGATGAGAATAATTATTTCTTCATCTTCTCTTTCACTGCCTTGTCAGAGATGATCGCAGAATTTCCTGACGGGTCCTCGATGATGAGCTTTCCTTTTTCCTGGCCCCACATGATCTTCGTCATCTTCTTGAGGAGGTTCTTTGCCTTCTTGCGGTCCTCCTCTTCCTCGGCGTCGTCGCGGATGACCTCGATCTGTTTCTTTATCCGATTCAATACTCCCTCGACATTCGTGATGTAGCCGTTTGAGGCGTCGCCTGGCTCTATCGAGCCCACATGAGGTATCTTGACCGTCGCGTTCGCGCTCTTCACCACGCGGATGCGCATGTCCTTCTCATCAGATATCTCGAGCGTGTAACGGACAGGGTCATGCTCTTCCTCTGCCTCGACGTCAGCCTTGTGATACCCGCAGCTGCTGCAATCCATGGAGAAAAGATAGCACTTGCCGAAAAAAGGCACGTCCATCTCAGAATCCATCAGCGTCAGGGTCTTCTGGTGGCAGAATGCGCAGGGCTCGCCGGTGATGACTTCAGGCGCAGATTCTGCCTTCACTTCTGGCTGCTCATGCACGACTTTCTTTCCCATGGAAAAATTCCTCGATTCGCACATTTAAAAAGTTTTTTGTTTTCAAACATGCTACACCAGAAAGAGTATATTCCACATGCAATAATGTTATAAATGACCTGTGACAGGATTTTTATGCTTTTTCTTTTTTATCAGTATCAGGAAGATGAGGACCACGATCGCGATCCCGATGATATAATACCAGAGACTGCCTTCTTTTTTTTCGTCATTTGGAGGCGCAGGCAGGATGACCAGGCGGGAAGTCTTGAAATCATACCCTGCGACCTCGCAGATGTCTTCTGCGCCCCTACCGAAATATGACAAGGAACGTACCGTCGTCTCTTTGGAGCAATTCAAGAGACCGACATAACCCTTGATGTTCCCTTCAAAATCCCTCTCCTTCAGGCGCAAGAGCGCTTCAGCGCACATCTCCTCGTCGAGTGAGATGATATCCCAGCCGCTTGGGACATACGCGTCCATCTCTGTGTCAAATCCCTCAAGGACCTTGCATTCGGCCGTGGACGCATTGACTATGATGACTGTATAGTCAGATTGCGCCCTTACAAAAGAAACGAAAAAACAAAGGAGCACAGTCAACGACAAGAAAAGGACAGACAGCGAACGTGATCTCATGGTGCGAGGTGAGGGAAGATTTTTCGGGAATAGAGAGAATAGAGGAAAAGCAGGTAGATGTAGAGTATGATGAGCACGACTGCGACAAGCTTGTCAGCGACATACACCTTTGACAGGAAGAACAACGAGACGATGGCAAGGAGCACGAACAGGAACACGATGAATACGTGCATGTCCGTCGTCGTCCGGAGCTTTTGCAATTTCCTCTTCCCATAACGGGAGACGACATACGCAGTGACGATGTTCGATGCGATCGCAAGGAGGGAGAGCGCATACGACGCCTGTAGGCCAAGGACGATGAGATAGAACGACAGCACTATGGAGAGGACAACGATAAGAAACAGCTTCCAATCCAAAGTCGGTTTCATTCCCACACCTCTATATTTCTGAACATCGCTTCTTTATAAAGTTTATGACATCCGTTTCGACAGCGTCATTCTTGCAACCGTTCAACATGCTTTGATCCTGCACCAGAAGAGAACCCTACTTCACCATGATAACAATCTTTATATAGGAGGAACTGTTAGGAAGACATGGTGTGAGCTATGGCTGAACGAGAACTTCCATTTCCTGAAGGGTACTATCCTTTTGACAAGTCTGACTTCAAGAAGATTCTTGATGAGTTCCCAAACCAAGTAAGAGAGGGACGGGCACTTGGCGAAAAACTAAGCATAGAAAAAACAAACGACATCTACTGGTTCGGCATGGGAGGAAGCGCAATTGCAGGAGAACTGCTGCGCACATATTTATTCAGATCAGGAATCTCCATAACGACAATCAGAGGTTATGATCTTCCTGAGAATATCCCTCCCCACGCGCTTCTCATCTTTTCCTCATATTCAGGGAACACCGAAGAGTCGCTTTCCTGCTATAAACAGGCCTGCAGAGCATACAAGAACATCATCAGCATCAGCGCAGGCGGAAAGCTGGAAGAGATGGCAAAATCGAACAGGACACCTCATATCAGCCTTCCAAAAGGCCTTCCTCCCCGCATCACAGGAGGCTATTTCTTCTTCGCATTCCTCGCCCTCTTCGACAAGACAGGGATGACCAAATCGTATGAAGAGACGCAGGCATTCCTTAAGAATCTCGACCTCAAGAAGATCGCGAACATGGGAGTAGACATCTCGGCGCACCTCAAGGACCAAATCCCCCTCATATACGCAAGCAACCGCTACTACCCTGTCGCCTATAGATGGAAAGCAGACATCAACGAGAATGCAAAATGCATGGCATTTTCCAATGAGTTCCCAGAACTCAACCACAACGAGATCGTAGGATACACTTTCATCCGAGGTTCCTTCTATGGCATAATACTCAAATTCGACGACGACCATCGTCGCATCCAAAAGCGCATGGAACTCATGAAAGCAATCATGAAAAAGTCAGGAGTCGAGGTCACCGAGATAGCACTGAAGGGGAACACAATAACCAAGATGTTCACCGCGCTCCTCATCGGCCACTATACAGCCTACTTCCTCGCATTGCGGCACAGGATTGACCCAACTCCAGTCAAGCTTGTAGAGAAGTTCAAGAACGACATGGGCCCCTTTGTATAGACCGTGAACTGAAGCGCGAGCGAACAGCGTGGCTGACAGAGCGCAGTTGTCTGGGGCCAGCAGCAGATGGATATGCACATTCTCTGACATGATAACAAAAACTCGCTTCCCATAACTCCTTATAAACAAGGAATCCAGGGAACTGTTGGCCAAACCCTGGTGCTCTGTAAGCGGTAGAAAAGTTTATATATCGGGCTGATTTAGACACTAGTACAGAATGGTAAAATGGAGGCCGATAAGATGAAGCGGTTCATTTCAAGATTAACGAAAAGAAGTTCCACTGACTACGACGACAATCAGGCTGGCGACGAATACGTCGAGCTTGAGCCGACAAAAGAAGACAGGCAAGGCAAAGTGGTCGTGCGACCATTTGTGATCAATGACTTCTCTGACATCAAGCCCATCCTTGACAGCTTGCGCCTAGGATATACCATCGCGCTTGTCAACATCAGGCCGCTCAAGGATAAAGACCTTGTCGAGCTCAAACGGGCTATCAACAAGATCAAGAAGACCTGCGAGGCGATCAATGGTGACATCGCCGGATTTGGCGACGATTACATCGTTGTCGCGCCGTCCTTTGCAGAGATCTACCGCGGACCAGGGCCGACAAAACCGATAGAAGGCGACGAAGAAGAATAAACAAAAATCCCCTCCACGATTTTGTAAAGTCAGGAACACCCTAGAACATCTTCATCAACTATCCTTTGCAAGCAAGGGGTAATCTTAACAAACCGAAATTTTTTTAAACCCTCTTTCTTCAGAAGAAGGATTTTATGGAAAGAATAGGGAATAATAGGGGAAAAAAAGGACAGAGCGCTCTTGAATTCATCTCTAATTACGGCTGGGCGATCCTCATCATCATTATCCTTGGCGTCCTCATGACTTTCTACATGTTCCGGGCAGACATGTTCGGCACAGACCAGTGCGTGCTCAAAGCAGGTTTCGGCTGCAAGGAATTCGAATTCACACAAAAATACATCAAAGTGAACGTCATCAACAGCCTTGGAAAGAACCTTGCAGCGGGGATCACGGCCAACATCATCTGCAATGGCCATCACCGCTGGAATTTCGAAAGCCCATACAATGGAGAAGTGGACTCGTTCAACCTTCCTGTGAAGAACGGCGCAAATTTTACGCTTTTATTTCCTCCCTTGAACAAGCTAGATACTCGAGGATCCTGCAGGCTGACGATCAATTACACCGAAGACAGGTACGGCGCGTATCCAAAATCTGCGACAGGGACTTTGCGATGGAAACAGATCACCACTGAAGGGGTCAGGCCGACAGAAGACTGCGGCTGGACAGGAGATGATGACTTTGACAGCTGCACTGACGACACTGATTCAGAATGCGGGCATAAAGAAATTGAGATTTCCGTAGCAAACGTCTGCTTCAACGGAAAAGATGATGATTGCGGTCAGGGAATAGATTGTGAAGACAACCAATCCGTATGGAATCCTGTAAATCCAGACTATCTTGACTGCTGCAGAGCATATGCTCCATGCTCTGATAATACGTTCAACAATCTCAGGGGAGAATACTTATGCACCTGCACAAACGGCGTCTATGACTCGAATTTTGAGACAGATGTCGACTGCGGAAACAGATGCAGGATCAATCTTGTTGGCGAGGACTATAAATGCGATTGGGGAGAGAGCTGTACTTCTGACGATGATTGCAAGACAACCATGGAATGCAATGCGGGCGTCTGCACCTACATCCCTCTGTGCGATAATAATATTCTCAATCCGGGAGAATCAGACATAAAGAATCCTCCAGGAACGTATAGTTTTTTCAACAGCCCCGGAGGGGCGACTGATTGCGGAAGTCCTGGATCCGGTTGTGCTATATGCGCAACGAGCAGGCATTGCTATTATGATTCTGATTGCGTCGGAGGTTACTGCTGCAAATGCGCAACCCGTCCCAATCTGAACATGTGCGGATCAAGCAGCCCTATCATTTTCAAAGGCACCACTTGTCCTGATTCTGTGCCGCAACCGTGCCCTCCACCGTAATCATACTCCTTCATTTTTGCTGATGACCGCTATGCCAGAGACATATCCAGAAGAATCTTCGCACCGGATGAGAATGAATTAGTCTTTCTCTCTTTTCAAGAATGCACCAAACCACTTCTTCAAACGCGCAATCGGTTCCTGAATCCTCTTATTCCTCTTTTCCTTTGTGCGCAGGTCTGCATGCCTTTTCTCATAGGTGAACACAAGCGCCTTCATCTTCTTCTCAAAATGCGGGCGGATCTTTGCGATAGTCTGGTTATTCCCTCCTTTGACCTTCAGCAGGTACTCTTCAGTCAGCCTTTCCTTCTCCCGCTTATACCACTCATCCAAGTCTTTTTCATCCATAATAGAAACCAGTCTTGTGCATTTAAAAAATTTTCGTCATCATCATCTATAGACTGCAGAATCATACGCGAGAAGGTACTGCTGACAGCCGTGCTTGACCGCGATCAGGTCAGCATTCCTTTCGAGCCAATGCGCGTATTCCCTCCTCTTCTTATCATTCCCTCTAAAGACTGAGGAATAGAATCCTTCGTCATGTCGCCCCAGTCTCGGGATCCTCGTATGGTACCATTCGTCGAGGATATGCACTTTGCGAAGCAGAGGATAGGCAAAGAGGTCGAGAAGCCGCCACTTCCATGACGTCATCTGATAGATGTGCGCAAGCTCATGCGAAAGCACGCCCTTGATGACAGCGTCATCCGCAAGGGGGAGATCATCGGAATAGACAAGCTCATCCCTCTCCCTGCCGACGATGCAGATCATGCCGCAGGACATCAGCGGGCTGAGGTCCGGATGATGGACGAGCTCAATATCCCTTGTCCTGAATTCTCGAAACTCGTGCGCGATAAGCTCGTCCAGGCACCTTTGCAATCGCTGCGATTCCATGCTATTATTAATGCAATAGATTATTTATTTATGATGACCAATATCTGACCACGTCTAATAACAGTGGCATTCTTTGGTCAATTATGACAAAAAGGCCCTGCTTTCTGCACCCACAATCCTCATCTTTCCTGCTCAGCTGCAAAAAGTATATAAACAAAACAGCTCAAGAGAAGAATATGGGACTCAAGCAAGTCATCCTCGTCAGATCAGACCTGAAGCTTCCCAAGGGAAAGCTCGCAAGCCAGGTCGGACATGCCTGCATCGACGCTGCGTTTGGCTCTCCAAAACCTCTTGTCCAGAAGTGGAGGAGCGAGGGCATGAAGAAGATCGTGCTGAAAGTCGCTGACGAGAAGGAATTGCTGAAATTTGAGCGACTCTGCCAGGATGAAGGCCTCGTGACCTCGCTCATCATCGACGCAGGACACACGGTGATAAAGCCAGGCACCCTCACCTGTATGGGAATAGGTCCTTGCCCTGAAGAGAAGGTCGACAAGATCACGGGAAAACTCAAGATGTTGTGATTTCCACTCCCCGTCTTCTCCTGCTCGTCCTGATATTTCGCAAAGGCAGCCGTCTCTTCAGCCGGTAAAATTCTGGATCATGCTGCACCATATCCTTAATTGCCAGCGCCGGAGTTCCCTGATATGCATGGGACAGCATGCCCGTCAAGGTCGTCCCCCATACATTGATGGGATATGCGAAAAAAAGTTCTTGTGTCATGTACGGCAGGAGAGAAGAGAATCCTTTTCTTGTCTTGTAATCGACGCCCATGGGCTCTGCAAATGACCTGACAAGATGCTTTGTCGCCTCACGCGCATGTTGTGAAGGCCTCCCATCTGCTCCCACCCAGAACCTGTTTGGCGCCTTTGGAAAATCATAGAGCCAAAGCCCTGCATTTTTTATAGCGATAAATGAATGGTCATGGTCCACAAGGTCGATGACTGCCTTGCCAGGACCGCCTCCATAGGCAGACTGGAGCATGCCGCTAAGGTTCGTGCCCCATCGATTGATCTTCCTATGAATAAAATTTCTTTGCGTAAACAGGGGAAGCAGCTGCATAAATCCTGGGACAGTCGTCGCATCGACGCCAAGCTCTTGTTCATATGACCTGACTAATTCCCGTGTCGCACTTCTCGCAAGGCCTGTCGGGCATCCGCTCTTGTCATTCCAGGCATGCAGTGACGCCATGGAAAAATCGTACACAGAAAGCCCTGTCTTTTTGATGGCGGAAAAATCGTCATCGACCGCAATCACGTCCATGACTGCCCTTGACGGCTGGTAGTTATACGCGTGATGCAGCATACCTCCAAGGGTTGTTCCCCACGCGTTCAGCTGATGGTACTTGAACGTGTCGATGCGGATGGAATGCAGGATCGCACCAAATCCGGGGACGGTCGTCGGATCGGCCTGCATCTCGCGTCCGAGCGCGAAAAGGAGGGAACGTGTGGCATGATGCTTGTAGAATTCTCCTGTCCACCGCTTTGCCTGCCAGATTCCCGCTGTGTTCGGAAAATCATACGGCTCGACAGGAATGCCTTCTCTCTGCAGATGCTTGGCGACATACTCTGCTTCATCAAGGTAGAGTCGCGTGCGGAAGTTGTCATACAATACGCGGGGGCCAAAGTTCCTCGTGATGCCTATCATCTGTTCCAGGGAAAGACGTTCCTGCATGCAGCGCAGCACTGATAGGCCATTTAAATATGTATTGACATAAATGAGGAGAGATTATCGCGAGAAAATGTCAAGTATCCGCACGAACTCCTTTGTCTTCACGGGAATGACCCCCTGAAGTTCTATCTTTCCTCCACCCACTGCATATTTTTGCAGCTGCAAGTTGTACACGTCGGTGCGCTTTTCCACCTCATCACAGATGCACGCATGAAGATCCTGCAGGAATAGGCGTCTCTTCTCCTCTGCAACCTGGCCGTGAAAAAAAGGGTACACGATCTCAGAAAGAGGCTCTCCTCCCTTGTCCCTGATGAAGACGAGAAGGATCGTGTCAAGCGATGTTCCCGGCAAGACGAGCTCCCTGCCGCCGACGTTCTTGAACCTGATGACCTTGTTCTGCCGGTCACATTCCTGGAGTCCTTCCCTGCTGTAATCGAGGCATTCGACCATGGGATGACGGAATCGATGAGAGGATATAAATACAGCGGAAATCTTTTTATATGAGAAGACATGTCAAGCTGCAAAGGTGCAGGAATGGACGATGAACATCGCCTTATGACGGAACGCAAGAGAA
>JAGVFV010000010.1 GCA_020057445.1 archaeon
ATAGGTGCTCTCAATCGTCTTCCTTGCCTTGATGCTGCTGATGACCTTGATAACCAATCCTTTCTCTATCCTTCTCCATGCGAGATTGGACAGGAACCGTGATATGTCCGGATCGCCATGCTCTTCGCCTAATGAGAAACTCAGATACTCATCGCCTCTTTTTGCCTGCTCAACAGCCTGTATTATCATCCTGAATATCGCCTGATTGCCCTCGTAGATCTCCACCTCCTGCTTGTCTTTCGAGAATCGCTGCTTCTCTTTCAATCGAGGCAGGATCTTTTCGTATCGTTCCTGTCTTTGGTTGAAATACTGCAACACTGTTTCCGGGTCAGCGGCCTGGAAATGCTTCTGGTCCTTCATGATTATCGCAGTCACAAGACCTTTCATGATCAACCTGTCCAGGACTTCATATATCTTCGAACTCGGGATGCCTGTCTTCTTCGTGATGCTTCCGACAGTGGAGAGGCCTGATTCCAATAAGGCAAGATACGCTGCAGACTCCCTTTTCGACAGTCCCAGCTCCTCAAGGACGGTCATTTCCTCTGAGATCATTGCTCTCATCAGTGCTCGGACTTGTATATAAATATTGTGTACATACTCCCTAAGGGGGTAGATTAAAGATATATATTTGTAATTACTATATAATAGTGAAATCAAAGTGAAAAAAGGAGGTAACCACATGACAACAACAAAAACAAAGCCTATCGAAGCGATTGTTGAAGCCCTTCAGAAAGATACCAGCGGCATCGGGACACAATTTATTGAAAGACTGGTTTCCAGCGGCAATCCATACGACCAGGTCGCACAAGAAGTTTACTCAAGCAGCGTAAAAAGCTTCTGGTTCGCATATGAAGTCAGGACGCTCTATGACGCAACAAACATCCTGCCTGAGTTTTCTGAAGACGAACTTAGACAGATCGATGAGACGTTTGCGAAAAGGACTAATAACACGACCAGCTGGGGAATCGGACATCCGGATGCAGGAAGTTACGACGACTACTCCCGGATCGCAGACATCGTGCCGCTGGACAAACTCCCAAAATACGCCCAAGCAGTGCAGAGATCATATGCCTGCTGCCCCACAGACGCATTGTACTCGTATGTCGCATCCCGGATCGCGCCAGATCTCGAAGCAATCGCCACAAAACAGAAGAAAACAGTCGACACGGTCGTAGACGACCTGTATTCACAAGCTGCAGATCTCCACTCCAGGGGAATCGGTTTTGCTCCAAAAGCAGCCTATGAGATGACAGGAGGGAGACTTCCTTCGAAAGAGATCCAGGAGAAGATCCTCAGATCGTATCTCACGGCACAAAAGACCGGAGGGAAGGAAGGGTAGGGAGACAATGACCAGGAAAGGACCTTTTTAATTTTTTTTCTTTTTTTCTCTTGAGCATTGCTCAAGGTTCAAATACATCTGAGCAGAAGAGGGGTTCACTACTATCTTTCGTACTTTCTGCAAACAATAAAATGTTGACTATATCATTCCCTATATTGTTCTGTCATCTTCTTATGGATCAGAACCCGAGCTTTGCAAAGACATTTGTCCCGTCAATTTGAGGAGGGGATGCAATGCTATCTGGAGGATCGTAGTTCTCATTGACGAGCAGGATGCCGAATGTTGTTCCATACGTTGATTGGTCTGGAACGACATTCGAATCCCAGATTCCTCGTGCATCAATGGTTGTCAGCGGAGGGTCTTTCGGGATTGCGTGCCACTTGCCCTCAAATTTCAAATATGTTGCAATGCGATGGTTTTCAGGCAGGATATTCAGGGCAACGCCTTCAAGGTCATGGTCATTGTCACCGTCAAAATCCATCAGCAGGCTAAGCTTTGGTTTCGCCGCCAGCTTTGGCTCCCGGTCCTTTGAAAAAATGCCTTCGTACCATGAGCAGTCCTCTGGGATGGTTATCCCATTATTTTTCCATGGCTGGTCAAATGCCTCATAGCAGATGAAGCCTCCCTTCTGCTCACTCATCAGGTTATATCTCAAGAAAAGCCCGTAAAGATAGTCTGCCTGGAACCTTTGGATGTTCTGTGCTGCGCCGAATTGTGAGCAGTATGCAGCATGGTCAATAAAAACAGGCTTGTCTGTCCTCACCTGCAGCGTGAGCTGGCTGAGCATGACCTCATCAATCGCATCATCAGGCAGATGGTAAGAGAGATTGCCGGAGGATGTAAAACGAGGCATGATCCAATCCCCTACGTGGAGAAGAGAGTCATCATATGCCGATGTAAATTCTGATATCGTCACCGGCCTTCTCGTAATAGTCCTCAGATAATCCATGCTGCTGACCAGCGAGTCGAGGGTGTAATTGCTGTGCTGCAAGAAGGCATAGCCATCGACATACTCTTTCATCTGGACTGCATTATCCCATTCATTCTTTACGCTCTCCCTTTTCCTGTCGATAGAGGATATACCCATGATGACATATTGTATACCCTCTTCCTTGGCGATCTGGGGTATCCTTGAGAGCGATTCCTTCGAGGAATTGGTGACAATCCCGTCGAAATTCGCACCCTTCAAAAGCTGTACGTCTTCCCTGATGCTCTCTTCAGACGGATACACGCCCTCTTTCGGGTTGTAATTCGTCGGCTCATAATTGATCCACCTGACCGCGTGATCATCTAAAAAAGGTGTGGGAAGCGACGTGATCGTGTCCGGTTTTTCAGGTTTTGTAGAATTGTCATCTGAACAGCCGATAAATCCGACGCCAAACGCGAGAGAAGATGCCAGCGCTGAAATACTCATTATTCTCTTGATCTTAGAGTTTATATTTGCCATCATACGACCTCCCCCTATGCCATCAATCGCTTGCTGGTCAATTGTCACCCCAATATGAATCAATAAGGTATGATCAGCTTGTATTACTTAAATAATTTATGACTAATTTACCCTAAAAATAGATTCTAGGCTACAAATGACAAAGTTTTAAAATAATGCACGTCTTTTCTCGCAAGTATTCCTCACGGATATACGGGCCTGTAGCATAGCCTGGATAAGTCATTGGAACCAAGTTCCTATGACCTTGAACAGCTCCGCTGTTCCAAGGGTTAGGGTATATAGTGCGATCGGCTTCGGTATGGCGCAAAGCGTTGCGCTCTTGAAGTAACCGGTTGACCGGGGTTCGAATCCTCGCAGGCTCAGTGCAATCAAGGGGCTTTATGCCCCTTATTTTCGCTTCGTACAAGTCGAGGCGAAACTCGACGTTCCGAATCCTCGCAGGCTCATTCCTTTTCGCAGGTGGCCAGTCGGCGTTGCAACAGCATAGTGGGGAAGATTTTCCTGTAGGGAAACTTGTCCTATTCTACGAACTTGTACTGCTCCAGATACTCTTCCAGAT
>JAGVFV010000120.1 GCA_020057445.1 archaeon
CATACACTGTGAGAAGCGGTTTCTTCCTTGACGAGAGCCTCTTGTCTTTCCGGACAGCCGGACGATCGGCATACATCCTTGCGATACTCGTCTCCTGCCTGGCATCGTAAGAGAAGGCGACATACAGATCACGAGAAGAGCCACCCAACAAGCCAAGCGTGAAGACGAAAAAAGAATCCAAATCCCCGTCGGCGATGGCGTCTGCAGCAGCGTGCGGGTTCTCCGCGATAAGATCCTCAAGTCTCATGCAGGAAAGAAATCAATAATCATATTTAAACCTTTGTCGGCACTATTCTGATTCATCTTTGTTGATAATATTCTGCACAAGCCTGACGATTGCTGCGTCAGTCGTGGCTAAAACTATATAAACCGAGATGCTCTCCGACAAGAGATGATCCTTGGCCATATCGTGGGAAAGCTGACGACCCGCGAATTTTCCTTCAAGATAAGCGGAGATGCGAAGAAGTTTGAATACGTCCAGGTCTACCATCCGGAGCACACGTGGGTCCTTGCGCAGATCATCGAGATCGAAAAGACTCGGGATGAGAGCATCGCAAAGTGCATCGTTATCGGGTACAAGGATCAAGGGAAGATCACTCCTCTCCGTAATCCGTTTGAGCACGGAAGCGAGGTCCTGCAGGCGCAAGACGACTTCATCGCGGACATCATCACAGGGCAAGGGAATGCCTATATCGGAAAACTCCAGGGAAAAGACATCAAGGTCAGCATCGACCTCAACAAGATCCTCACCAAGCACCTCTGCGTCCTCGCAAAGTCAGGGAGCGGAAAATCCTACACAGTCGGCGTGCTCATCGAAGAGATCGTCGAGCACAACATCCCTGTCCTTGTCATCGACCCGCACGGCGAATATTCTGCAATGAGGAAGAAGAACGACCATGACAAGAAGCTGCTTCCCCTCTTTGGCATCAGTCCAGAAGCCTACAAGGTGCGCGAGTACGGAGATCCGCAGATAAGCCCTGAAGCGCGCCAGCTTCGCCTGTCGCAAGAGCTCTCTTCAGAGGAGATCACGCAGCTCTTCCCAGGAAAGCTCAACGCGACACAGCTTGGCATCCTCTATAATGCCATCGGGCATGCGAAGAAGACGACACTTCCCGCACTCCTCATCAGCCTTGAGCGAGAAGAGAACAGCGCAAAATGGACACTCATCAACGCCATCTCCTTCCTCCAACGGTCCAACATCTTCACTGAGATCGACCTTCCCTACCATGAGATGATCAAAGCAGGAGGAGTCACCACAATCAACCTGAAAGGATATACTCCTGACATCCAGGAAGTGATCGTCTACAAGCTCTGCTCAGACCTCTTCGAGCTTCGAAAGAAGAACCAGATCAGCCCCTTCTTCCTCGTGATCGAAGAGGCGCAGAACTTCTGCCCGGAACGGTCGTTTGGCGAAGCCACAAGCTCAAAGATCCTGCGCACGATCGCAAGCGAAGGGCGGAAGTTCGGACTTGGCCTCTGTGTCATCTCGCAGCGGCCTGCGCGTATCGACAAGTCAGTCCTCTCCCAATGCTCGACGCAGATCATCCAGAAAGTCACGAATCCCCACGACCTGAAAGCTGTCGCGATGAGTGTCGAAGGACTCACGAGCGAAGTGGAAAAAGAGATCCAGAACCTGCCGATAGGCACAGCGCTTCTCACCGGTGTCGCCGACATCCCGCTCTTCGTGACGATCAGGCCACGGAAATCCCATCACGGAGGGAGGGAAGTTTCGCCTGTCGAGAAAAAAGAGGATTTCACCAAGAAAGTCGAGGCGTTCAAGCAGGAAGAAGTGCTTCCCGTCATCAAGCCGCTCATCACTGCAAGCGACATCAGCCTCATGCACGAAGAGAAAGGAACAGTCAAGTCAATACTCATCCCGTGCGTACGACTCACCTGCGAAGAGAAAGGGCAACGCTTTGACGTCATCGTGGACAGGACGAGCGGAAGGCTCGTGACAAACGTGGATGATTTCTCCACAAAAGAAATCCCTGACCTTTCCGACCTGACAAAAGAGGACCTGCTCTGCCTGTCCCAGGCACATAAGAAAGAAACGATCGACGTGGACAATCCGTCGCGCGAGAAGCTCCTCTCAAAAAAGATGCTTGTCGAGACTGAAGGGAGCATCATCCTCTCTGACGACTTCATCTTTTCCAAGCTCATCAACCACCAATCATTCACCCCGCTCCAATATGAGACCGTCAGCTATGACGAGAAGAAGAACGCAGAATACGGCATCATGGACGCGCGAAAGAAACTCTCCGCCTTCACGACCATCATCGACGACGCAGACTGCTTTGTCGTGAGGTATGAGTTTGAGAAGTCATGAACGCAGATTGAAATAGTTAATGCCAAAAAAAATTATTTTTGTGACCATTCAACAATAGATAAAATTTATAAACGACAATTCAGTTCTCTATACATGGTGATTCCAATGAAAATCGAAAGAGAGTATGCTGTCGCTCAACCAAATAAGAAAGGGCCATATAAATTCTATGGGAGATTTATTTGTCACACGGATGATGAAAGCACAAATAATCTTATTGCAATGTATGCGGAAGAGTATTGGATAAGGCAGGGCGGGGATGATTTTGCAGTTTCCTTTGTTCCCTCCTTGACAGATGGCGTTGCATTCTGGATAAATGCGGCAACGAAACGCAGGGTCAAAGATTTCATGGATTATTCCATAAACCTGCTCATAAAAGGGTTGGTGGAAGAGCACGGCATTCCAAGATCATCTATTGAAGATAAGGTGAATGCAAAATAGTCACTGCCTCAATCTCTTGACTTCCTCCATGACCTCATCCCAGTATTTCCCGTGCGGGACGAACTTTTCTGGATTGTTTTTCAGTTCTTTTTTCAGATCCTTGATCGAAACAAACCGGATTGCCTGGACCTCGTCCTCCTGCAAGCGTAATTTCTTTATGTCTCCATCGAACCTGAGGAAATAGACATAATAGAATTCGTTGTTTCTCAGTTTGTTAAAGACAATGCTCACTTTCTTGATCTTGGAAAAATGCATGTCAGACTGCCTTGCCTTGATCGACAGCTCCTCTTCAAGCTCGCGAAGCGCAGTTTCCATCGGTTCTTCTCCTGCGCTCACATGGCCTGCTGCAGAGATGTCCCACACAGAAGGATACATGCGCTTGTCCTTTGCGCGAAGCTGCAGCAATATTTCCCCTTTTGCATTGTAGATCCAGATATGGCTTGCCCTGTGCCAAAGGCCGGTGTCATGCGCATGGATCGTCGTCGTCCTTTTTCCGGTTATCTTGTTTTGTTCGTCGCAGATGTCAATGATGTCGTCAGGCATGATGAAACTGCGATAGAAGAATGTTTATAACAGTTTTGTTGGCAATGATACGTCACTCTCCAAAGGATACAAGAATTATTTCTGATTCGGGATGTGGGCTTTAAGCATGCGTAGATGCCTTGTTCAATTTTCCATATGCGATGAATTGCTATGTTCCAATTGATGAATCAAATAATCTAGCTTAAATCATGCACATTTGATAATAAAAAGATATTTAAACATGCAAAATGCTCAAAAGTATTCTCCGTGCATGAGCGCCGGTCAGTACCATGGATATTGCCACAATACGAAAGCGGGACGGAAGGATCGTTCTCTTTGATGAAGGAAAGATCGCATTTGCCATCTTCAAGGCTGCTCGCGCCGTTGGGGGTCATGACAGGAAGCGGGCGAACGAGCTTGCGGGAAAAGTCACTGACCTCCTCAAAGCACAGCTTGGAGAAGGGGAGATCCCGACTGTTGAGAAAGTCCAGGACATTGTAGAGAAAGTCCTTGTGGATAACGGGCACTACAAGACTGTCAAGGCCTACATCCTCTACCGAAAGCAGCATGAGTCGCTCCGGACCACAAAGGAGCTCTTTACCAACATCGACCTCATCGACTCCTACCTGGACAGCGAAGACTGGCGGGTGAAAGAGAACGCCAACATGGCATTCTCCCTCCAAGGGCTCAACTGCCACATTTCCTCCATCATCAGCAGCCAGTACTGGCTGAACAAGATCTACCCTCCAGAAATACGCGAGGCCCATACTGAAGGAAAATTCCACCTCCACGACCTCGGGACGCTTTCTGTGTACTGCGTAGGCTGGGACCTCCAGGACCTCCTCCTCACAGGATTCAAGGGAGTGCATGGCAAGATCGAAAGCAAGCCTGCAAAGCATTTCCGGACGATCCTTGGCCAGATCATCAACTTCTTCTACACACTCCAAGGAGAGGCAGCAGGGGCCCAGGCATTCTCCAACTTCGACACCTACATTGCGCCATTCATCAGGTTTGACAACCTCGAGTACAGCCAGGTCAAGCAATCACTGCAGGAATTCATGTTCAACATCAACGTGCCGACACGCGTAGGCTTCCAGACTCCATTCACCAACATCACCCTTGACCTCACAGTCCCTGATTTCATGAAGGATGAGCCGGTCATCATCGGAGGAGAGATCCAGCCTGAAAAATACGGCGACTTCCAGAAAGAGATGGACATCTTCAACAAGGCGCTCGCAGAAGTCAGCCTTGAAGGCGATGCTAAGGGGCGCGTGTTCACCTTCCCCATTCCCACGATCAACATCACCAAGGATTTTGATTGGAACAACCCGTCTTATGAGCCGATCTGGCAGCTGACTGCAAAATACGGCATCCCCTACTTCTCTAACTTCATCAACAGCGACATGAGCCCGGATGACGTCCGGAGCATGTGCTGCCGCCTCCGCCTGGACAAGAGAAGCCTTCGCAAGAAAGGAGGAGGGCTCTTCGGCGCAAACCCTCTCACAGGATCCATCGGCGTCGTCACGATCAACCTGCCGCAGCTAGGCTTTCTTTCCAAGAGCGAGACAGATTTCTTCCAGCGCCTGGACAAGCTCATGGAACTTGCGAGCGAAAGCCTTGAGATCAAGCGGAAAGTCCTTGAGAACCTCACTGAAAAAGGGCTCTTTCCCTACAGCAGGTTCTACCTGCGCTATATGAAGCAGAGGTTCGGCGAATACTGGAAAAATCACTTCTCGACAATCGGCATCGTCGGAATGAACGAAGCTTGCATAAACTTCCTCGGCGTGCCCATCAGCGACCCCGAAGGAGCAGCATTTGCCCACCGCGTTCTTGACCATATGCGGCAGAGACTCGAGACATACCAGCAAAAGCATAATACCATCTACAACCTCGAGGCGACACCTGCAGAAGGCACAAGCTATAGGCTAGCAAGGATCGACAAGAAAAAATACCCAGACATCACCACAGCCGGAAAAAGCGCGCCATACTACACCAACTCCACGCACCTTCCTGTCAGCCATACTGATGACATCTTCGAGGCGCTCCGCATGCAGGATCCCCTCCAGACAAAATACACAGGAGGCACAGTTTTCCATACCTTCATCGGCGAAGAGCTCACCCCTGATGGGGCAAAGATCCTGGTGAAGAAGATCACAGAGAACTTCCACCTTCCATACATCACGCTCACACCGACATTCAGCATATGCCCGGACCATGGCTACCACGCGGGAGAGCACTATGCATGCCCGACGTGCAGCTGCACGTGCGAAGTCTACTCACGGATCGTCGGCTACCTTCGCCCGGTCGGCCAGTGGAACGCCGGAAAACAAGAAGAATTTAAAGAACGAAAGGAATTCCTCCCTCACATCGAGGTCATGTCATGAACATCGGGGGATTCACCAAGCAAAGCCTCATAGACTACCCGGGAAGGATCGCCTGCATCATCTTCACCAAAGGATGCACCCTTCAATGCCCTTTCTGCCATAATCCAGGGCTTGTCAACGGGAGCACCCCTGACATTTCCGAAGAGACTGTCTTTTCCCATCTGCAGAAGAACCAGAAACTACTCGACGGAGTCGTCATCACAGGAGGAGAGCCGACCTTGCATAAAGACCTGCCACGATTCCTCCGGCAGATCAAGGAACGAGGGTTATCTGTGAAGCTTGACACGAACGGGACCAATCCTGCCATGCTTGACAAGATCATCAACGAAGGACTTGTCGACTATCTCGCCATGGACATCAAGGCACCGCTGACGCTAACTTCTTATCAGAAATTATGTGGAAAGAAACTCAATGCAAACGACCTTGACTCGATCAAGGAATCGATCATCGCGATCAAGCAATCAGGGCTTCCCCATGAATTCCGTACGACCGTGATAAAGGAATTGCACACCAAGGAAGACATCCTCGCCATGGCAGAATTGACCAAAGGAAGCACGTATTACTTGCAACGGTTCAAGAACACGACAACACTCGACCCGACATTCAAGCTGTACACTTCATATTCTAAAGAAGAATTGGCAGAGATGACGAAGGGACTGGGAGTGAAGGTGAGGTGAAGGTGCTCCCGCCGAGCCTTCCTAGAATTGTGAAACCTTTCTTTGGGTCTCTCGTTATGTAAACAACCTCCTTTTTGTCGTGCAGAGAAGTATACATATCTTTCGTTTTATAATGCAGAAATGGTCTGACATTGGGAAAAAGAGCTGCTGGGAAGTGGCGGAACTTATTATCCTCGTGAGATAACTCTATTCTCCAGTTGACTGAGCGCGTTTGGATCAACACCTACAAGACGAGTGTACTCGTCCCACTCGCCGTTGATGCCATTACAGCCGAATGCATACAGCCTATTACCAAGATCGCTAAGTACACACGAACGGCCAGATGTCTCTTTTTCTGGATTCCGAAAGGATAGTTTCATGGCCTTTATGAATCCATGAGGTTTCATATAGCCGTATCGCTCTTTACCTGCTCTAAACAACATGTCAACGTATGAACCAAGAAGTCCCGGATTTTCTTGTTCTCGTGCAAGAAATTGCCATTCAGGACTGTCTTTTGCCTCATCAGCATAGAACCCCTCATCCCCTATCTGTGCAATGCGAACAGCAGACAGATGGTAACAATCCCTTTCTTGTGATAAAATCTTCCTATCAAGAGCAACTGATCTTTCTGGTGTTAATCTGGTTTGAGGATTGATTTCTCGAATATACTCTGCGTCAAGTACAATGGCTCCAGATCCATCAGCATTACGAATAAAACCGTCTCCAGAATGCCAATAATCATTACGCCAAAATTCCACATCTGCAGAAGACCAGATTCCACCAACTCGATTTTTCATCACTTGCGCCACAGAAATTGGAATTCTATTATCTGCGATTAGGTTTGGCATTGCTTCAGTATATGGTCCGTCAAAGAACGCATATGGTTCTCTACGATTTCGAAGAGTCGCTTTTGCAGTGCATCTGAATTTTAAGGCCATTTTCTTCACCTCTTTTTGTATTAACCAATAAGTGGTAATTATCACAATAACTATAATAATTTAATCTCCCCCTAAAGGGGATACTATAGAAACATTTATTAACTCCAAGCACGATGAATTTTTTATGGATGAGCGCATCTTCGAAAAAATCGGCCTAGTTAAAGGAGAGATCAAGGTTTACCTTGCTCTCACACGACTTGGAGAAAGTACAATCACCAATATC
>JAGVFV010000189.1 GCA_020057445.1 archaeon
CCTGACCTGGAAAGAATAGGGACTGCACACTGACGGCCGCACTGGATCCGCGACAGGATCGCCATTCTGATCATGCACCTTATCAAGCACTGGACGCCTATTCTGCACTGCAAACCGGAACACGAAAGGCTTCCCATTGACTGTCGATGCAGTATCTGTAATCTCGATCATAGAATCAAATAAAGGATTGCAGCCGTTGCCCGGGCATAAAGCGGTTCCCCCGTCCTGCATAAATATAGGAGTCGTGCAGCTTGTGCACGCATGCCTGACTTTCTTGAAACGAAAAGCAGGATCATAACCCAATCCGACCTGCTGATACTTGTTCTCTGGCATGAGAGGATCTCCGGACTGATTCACGGGCAAGGCAAAATCGATGTCAGCAATGTCCTTTTCGACAAGGTTAAACGCGTATTCATACACCCTTTTCAGACGTACAGGAATCTGACTGGAAAAACGCGCAACCCTTGCAGTCGACCCATTTCGCGTGCTCTTCGCCACTCCAGCATAAATCGGATATTCTGCAGACACGCTGACATCACTTGTGCCAAAGACAACAGAGACCTTTGGCTCTCCGACAGTGAAATCATACCCTTTCTTCACATACGGATCAAGCACGACGCAAGATTTCAACTTCGAGCTCACGAAATAAGCCAACTGCTCCTGCATGGAAAAATTCTTCACATACAAAGGATAGACCGTGTCATACATCTCCAGATCGCACGGGATGGACATCTTCCTTGCCTCATCACGCGTATTTGGACCGTTCCAATCACAGAGCTTTCGCAAAGTATTGTCCCCATAATACCGCAGATTTCCTGGAGTGGAAAAGTCAAAACCCGAAGCAGGATACAACCATTCATTCCATGAGAATGTCGTCGGAGGAGCACGATTCTTCATGATGCCATAGGTCACGTAACACGTGCGACCATCACACAGGAATGGCAAGAAATCAATCCCCACGATGCCGGGAGGCACTGAAGTCGCATTACGCTCGACCCAATGCACCTTATTTGGATCAGCGCATGTGCCATCATCACAGACCAGGTCATACAGGTCGCTTCCCTGCTCTCCGATCTTCATCACTGCTTCGCTACCGATCAGCCGCAGGCACGACGTCACGTACGTCTGGACATTACCCTGGAACTCGGCCACGTGCGCGTCCACAGACCCGCGAGGAGAAGGACGCAACATGAACAAGATTCCGAAAATGAACATGATCACGATGCCCACGATCACAAAGACAGTCAGCTGGCCCTTACCCATAAAGACTCGAACCATACACTGCAGTTTATAAAATTAATGCTCAGACAGAAAGTCTGCGGACAGCTGACCGTAAACAGCAAACAGCGACTTGCAGACTGCGATGAGATGACAACACCATGAATGCAACTGACAGAATGTAACTAACGGAACAAGATGCTCGCATAAGAGACGCTGTTGCGATAATTATTCCCCAGGTCTCCCGAGGTATAATATGCCTCAAGATCCGCCTTCGTGAACTTGATCAGATGCAAGAGAAGCGCGATGGGCAGGCTGCCGCACACGGTCATCCTCTCCTCTTCGACCATGCGCAAGAACCCCTTATGGTTTCCCTTCAGGATGAAGTCGATCGCCTTCTTGTCAAGAGCATAGATGTTCTCCTGCACCTTGTCCACAAAAGGGATGTAATGATAATTCGGCCCAAAATGGGTGAAATCAGAGCTCACTATGAAGACTGCTTTCTTCCCTGTATCCATCAAGACCTCCTTGATGTCCACCGCAACCTGGGTAAGATCCACATCATCACTGATGAGAATCTGCACCACCTTCAACTTCTCAATGTCATTTCCCATGACAAACTGCAAGAACGGCAATTGCACCTCGATCGAATGCTCATTCGCGTGCAACTTCTCATTCACCGCAAGAGTTCCCTTCTCCACGATCTGCTTTGCCAAGTCAATGTCTGTTCGGACGATACCGAACGGAGTCGTGAACGACTCCATGCTCAGCCCGGAACCGACACTGCTGTGCGACGGGCCAATCAGGATGTACACGTCAGGAATCTCAGCTTCAGCTATAGCCTTATACGTCCACGCGGCACAAGCGCCAGAATACATGTAGCCTGCATGCGGGGCAATCGCGGCAATGATCTTTCCTTTCCGCTTTCCAGGAAGCTCTCCAGGACCTCGCTCACCGATAAAACAATTCTCAATCTGATTCTTCAATAATGTCTCTGATGCCTCATAAAAAATACCAGCGAATTTCGGCGTTCTCATACCCCTCAATCAATCAGCAGTAATATATAAACATTGTGCATGACAGACGTTAAGGAGACACGTCCTGCATAGCAGTTACGGCATGCACTAATCCTAAAGACACCGCATCATCCGGGAACATCATCCAAGCGGATCTGATACAGCTTGGCGATGATGCCCTCTGTGACATCGCCCGGCGTCGGCGCGATGAGGAACAATTCGCCATCAGGCCTCACTTCGCTTTCCAAATTCGGATACAGACGCGAAAGCTGACCAGGAAGCGCGAGATTATCAAATCCGAAGAAGCGGGCAAGGACGACGCCTGATGATGCCGGCGCGCCAGTCGCAAATCCTTCTTCAATACTCACCATCACTCTCTTCGATACTGCACCATCAGAAGATCTCTGGGCAATATACACGCGCTTGGCCGCAGTCGACAACTCAGGGATGCGCCAGTTGGCAGCAGCCTTTGGCTTCACCCATTGCATCAAAGACTTATACGTCACGTCCCACAAGAGTTCCAGCTTCTCGAAATAAGTCTCATTCCCGATCTCGGGAAGATTGTCCCTTCGCAGGTCATCTGTCGTGAAGAAGAACAACCCCTTGTCATATCCCACGTCCTCAAAATGATACACCTTGAAATGATCACGGTCAGCATTCACGCATCTTCCTGTACTGCGACATGCAGACCACGGCAGATCATCAGAATTGTCCTGGACATACCGATAATTCACATTCAGCCGCGTCCCTGCCTCTGACTCGGAACCGAAGGCCTCATTCATCTTCTCGCCAATATCATCAGGAGTGACATCAGTTCCGGTCTTCAACGCAAAGCCGACAATGACAGATTCAGTCTCCCAATTCGCATTCCTGATGTCAAGAACGCAGACACTGTCGAACAACGACTCAATATCAGCACCAGAAAGATGTCCTATCTCGTCCCCCAAGTACTCCTCATACAATATGGCGCTTGGCATGTTGCATGATAAGACAAAATTATCTTCGTCCTTGCTCTGCGCATCCTCCAACAGCAAGCCCGCAACAAGGCTCGTCCTCGTCATCCAATTCCCCGCATTGCAGAAATGATCATAGAAAATCCCGCCGGATTCCATACAGGACTGACGATCCAACTTGCCAGGATGATTTGCCAAAGGAGTGCCTGCTCTTCCAAACGTGCCAAATGAGGTATTGAAATCATCACAATCCTGATACCCCGCATTGCCAAACAATAATTTCGTAGGGCAGAAGCACTTGCCCACATTGCACTCATTCTTGTGCTTTCCAAACCAGTCATACACCTCATTGACAACGACAGGATCTCCGCCTGAGCAGCGCACCCGTGTCCCGCCTGAAAAGCCATAGCGGTTCCCCTCTTCTAAGATGAACGTCTCAGACTCATGGCTCCCATCCTTCCACTGGCCGGCAACACTGCAATAATACGAACCCTTCAGATCACACAACTCAAGATATTTGTTTGTCGGCACAAGAGGATTGCTCGTCACTGTATCAGCAAAAGACGCGTATGTCGCATCAGTCGTATTTGGCCTGCACACCCAGAATGCAGCATCATAGAACAAAAGATCCTTGAACTCATCCTTATTCCCGCCCTGCGAAAGCTCTGTACGGAAAAGGTCGCCGACGACGCGGTCCTTGTTGATCACGTTGTTGCCAAAGCAGCCGCGGTCAGCATCAGCATAATATTCGGGAAGCGAAATCAGAGACACATCATCCACGTAAAACTCGGCATTTGCCGACCCTGAATAAACATACGCAAGATATTGAGAACCGCCACACTGCGCATTATTGAACTCGACAGAAATGTCAATGAAATGAGGATTGCCCTCTGGTTTTTGGAAGACATGGAAGCATTGCTCATTACCCTTTCCAAGCTGCACGCTGCCACTCACTATCTTGACGCGGGCAGACATCACATACCTATTATTCCCAAACGAAGAAAAGAGCGAATAGATCCCTTCATTCACGCTGTCTGCGCGGATATGGACTGCCTTGCCCCCCTCGACAAGCTCGACTTTTGCAAGGTCGGTCCCGTCCTTCTTGCTCCAGCCATTTGGCTGCGGACCAGAACCGATCTCATGATTAACAGCGTATGCCTCAAAACCAGGATTCTCCAACAGATTACCTGACACATCATCACCGCAACACCTCGAACCAGTCCAACCAGTGCCGCCAAAACCACCGATATTCATGCCCTGAGGATTCTGCGCATTGCAGGCGCCCTCCTCCTGGTCAAGATCAGATATCCACGCGCCGGTCCCTGCACAATACCGAGGGGAGGAATAGTCATCTGTCTTGGCTTTGAAAAAGACATTATCGATAGAGAAATAGCTGTCATCAGAAAAGTCAATACCTGTTATTTCCCTCGCATCATCAATGCTGCTATCTGGGATCACGAGCGTGTGCCAGATGTAAGGACTGTTGCCATTCATGATATACTCTGTGACAGGATATTCCGTAGAAGGCAATCCCGTTGCATAAATCAACTTGAATGTCAAAGGCTCCTGCCTCTCCTTGTACCAGATGCTCATCGAAATGCTATCAAGTTTCCCGCCAAACAAAGGATAATTGAGCAAAACAGTATTTTCCTCGAGCGGATCGTAGTTATGAATGACATCCAGATACGTATTTCCGTCCGCCTTATTCAAATCATCAGAAGTGAAGCTTGAAAAAAAGCTTGTCCCTGTGCCAAATACATTCTTGTATCTATAGAACCAATAATATTCATCGCCCTCATCATCCCAACCGTCAGTCGAGCAAAATTTCCCGGTAATGCAACATTCTGCAAAATTATTCTGCCGATCATTCTCATAGCAGATAAAACGCGCATACTGACTGACCTCATCAGACGTCTCCTCCACAGCAGGCACACACACAGATATCCCTGAACAGTCTGGATCAGCACAATCAATCCCTCCTCCCTGCTGTCCATCATCACCATCATCATCTATGCCATCGACACAGTTCAATTCCATATCAGGAGGACAATGGGAAAGCTGCAACTGAGCCTGCAGCACATAACAGTCAGCGTCATAACAGTCGATCTTTCCGTCATAATCATTATCAACGCCGTCCCTGCAGTTATGAAGATCATTATATCCCGTCGGAGGAGCGTCTTCCTTTGCGCATTTCAAGATGTCAGGATACGTCCAGTCCTCCTTCGGGGAATTTCCCCACTCTTGAGGATTGCAGGGATTGTTTGGTACCTCTTCTTCGCAATCGGGAAGCGGAGTGATCAACGCCCTACAACCATTATTTTCTCTATGTGCACTGTCCTGTTGAGGCTGCTGATCGATAAATTCACAATAACTCATCGGCCGTTGACCCTCGACATAATAACAAGAATCAGTCCCATCTGCACAAGGAGCCACCTGCCCAAGAGCGTGTTCAGTATCATCGTCATCATCCTCCCTGCTGTTTGGCACCTGATCACAATCAGAATCAGGCCAATATTGATATATGATATGCTCCACTTGGAATGGAATATTCGATTCTGGCAGAGGATCATATTCTGCACGTTCACCCCAACCTCCATTCAGATTCAACAAGCCGGCCGCGTCACAATAATACCAGTTCGCACCATTAGAAATGTATTGCGTCAGGTCAAGCACGTTATGCAAACGATACTGATCAACAGGAGCAGACCAATAATGCCAATTGCCGGGAGCAACAGGATGATATGTATATCCCCTGCTTTTTGTCGAATCATTCAAGCACAAGTACTTGTTATTGATAGTCACAGACGCAAAATCCGTCGTCTCTGAGGGAGTTGGAGGAATCCAGGTGCAGCCGACAAGGCCAAAACAAATCTTTTGCGGCCGGCTAGGACAGTCCGAAGGGCCTGTACAGTGCCCTTCAGATATTCCAGGATCGTCACCGCAGCAGGAATCCTTCGCATTATGCGCAGACACGAGATATCCTGGATTGTCGCCAAAAGGGAGGAAGTCGCCGCCAAAACCAGGAAGCAAAGGATTTGGAGAATCGGGAGGAGAACGCTCGCAGATCCCTTGGGAAGGATCAGGCTGCGCAGGAGGAGGAACACCGATGCCGCAATCAGGATCACCCATGTCTGTCCCGCCAGTAGGCAAGTCGCGGTCAGAATCCTCATCAATGCCATCATTGCAGTCTAATTCGGAAGGGATGTATGCATTCTGCATTTGATCGAACACCTGATTCAAAGTCTTATCGACAAGTGTTACTGTCCCATATCCTTGCCCTCCCTGATTCCAGACATAGAACACGAACTCATTCCAACCAGCCACGACCGGAACACTCACAATTCTGTCTCCAGAACCAGAACCCTCAAACGGCACCTGACCTGCGTGCGATCCGTCATCCTGAAGTGCATACCTAAACAACCTGAAATCATCATCCCACCTGATCCGAACAGAGACATCCATCGCGGCCGGAGCATGCATAAATACTCTTGCCGCCTGCATCCGATCAACCATCCTATCCAATTGCAGATCAAAAAGCGCCTGACCAGAGGGAACAACATTCGTGCAGCCAAAACCAAACCAGTTTTCAGGAGCAGAAAATGCAGGATATACTGGAAAATTAATTGTCGAAGGGATCTCCCTGGAACGAGTCTCATACCGTGCAACCTGGTTATTATTCGGACCAGGGACGCAGGCAAACAAGCAATTATCCTTCCCAAGACAATCGCGATCAAAACAATCCATCGACCCGTCCCAATCATTACCCACGACATCATCCTTACCGTCAGAACATAAGACTTCTTTCCCTTCAGTCCAAGGCGAGTCCATAGGAGAGCTGAACCAATACTCAAAAGAATCACTGCCGCCGCCATCACTCCATATGAACTTCACACCGGTCACGAACGTTGCAGGAGTATTTCCCCAGGGTATGGTAAAATCACAATCATGTTCGCAAGTATCATCCCTAAATTCAATAAAACCATGATCGCCAGACCACAATTCAAACTCCCTGCCGTCAGGCAACAACAACAAAACCCCACTCAAACTCAAAGACTGACCAATATGATGCGCCTTGATCCTGATGCCATACACATACATTTCTCCATGCTCTGAACCTTGCGCATCCTTAAACTCCCCGATGACAGTCCCATCATTTATTGCAGGAGCGATCTGACCCGGAGTCTCAAATGCGAACGAAAGAGAACACAATAACACCAACAGGACAATATACAGCACACTTTTGGAAAGCCGCCCTCTTTTTCCCATAATACAAGAACCTGACAATGCACGTATTTAAAGGTTATCGTTTTAAAAGAAGAGACAACGACCCGATAGAGCCCTTCGCCTCAACAGCAGAAAACCCGAGCAGCTCCATAAAACCACGCAAGTCCCGCGAACTTCGCATCTCATATGGTGCCCTTGCAAAGCTTGCAACGATCACCTCATTCTTGAACTTCCTGCAAAGCATCGCATTCTGCATCATGCGCCCGAGCACTTCAGGACGGTCCTTTGCACGCAAGAGCGAATTGAAATCAAACACGATCATCTTCTCCCTCCTTCTTGCCTCAGCGCAGATCACATGATTCAGTCCTGAAGTGCGCTGATGGGTCTTATCCTTCCCTCCTATCGTCTCGATGAAGATAGCTTTCACGAGCGGATGCTCCACTTCAGACACAGGACCGACCAACAGATCACATGACGGATACTTCCCGCCACGCGTATACACTCCGCATAATCGCCCCGGCATCTGCCTCTTCTCAGCATACAAGAAGAGAATTTTATGCCCCAAACGAGCTGCCACCTGCGCAAACTCGTCCTCATTCCCGTCCGGGCATACGATATCGATGAACATGACAGTAGATGAGAAAGCTATTACTTTAAAATGTTGCTCTTGGATGCGCGGTCAGTATGTTCCTGTGTGGCGAGCACCTTCTTGAGCTCATACTCCTTCAGGTACCTCCACTTCCCTTCTTTGACATCCAGATGCAGATCACCGATCGCCACGCGCTGGAGATGCGTCACCCTATAACCGAAATAATTGAAGATGCGCTTCACGATCTTATTCCTTCCCTCGTGGATGATGAGCTCTGCGATCTTCGGCTCCCTCTTCCTGATCTCGCCCTGGACAAACCCGTCGTCTAGCTTGATTCCCTGACGGATCTCCATCATGACATCTTTTGTCAACGGAGTGTCTATCACTGCAAGATAGGTCTTCTTCGTCTCATAGCGCGGATGCATCACCTTGTTCGCAAAAGACCCATCATTTGTCAACAGCAGGAGACCGCCCACATCACGATCAAGCCTGCCGATAGGAAAAACGTGCGGAGGAACGAGATCCACGACCTTCTTCCGCTCATACATGTCTTCCACCGTCGAGATGTATCCTCTTGGCTTATTGAGCATGATGTAGATGAGCCTCTGCCTCTCGATCCTGGTCTTTCCCACGCGGATATCGTCCTTGTCCGCGTCAGCCTTATCGCCAAGCTTGATCAGCCGGCCGTTGACGGAAACGCGGCCTTCGCTAATGAACTCCTCAGCCTTCCTCCTGCTGCAATATCCCGCATTAGCAATGATCTTCTGCACCCGTTCGAGCATGTCTTTCCGTGAAAAGAATCAGGCTTATAAAAGTATTGCAAAACGACTGCAGGAAAACCAGGTCATCCATAGATCGCAAGATGCCTAGCAAAGACATTTACCTTCGTCCCTGGATGATCCTTCTCAAACTCATTCAACGCATCGCGCACGTCATTTCGAAGCGACTTGCGCATGTACGGACACTCGACGAACGGAGGGGCAAGACTATTAAGAACAGCATACAACATGACCTCCTTCTCCTTCATCATGCAAAACGGCTTCACCCGCCTCGCAAATTGCCCCCTGCTTTCGCTTCTTGGCAATTGCGCCTTTGCAAGATCGTCCTTGCATGCGAAGAGATTCATCAATACCGTCTGCGCCTCATCATCAAGATTATGACCGAGCGCGAGTACGTCGTGGTCCTTCACGCACGCATTCAGCATCTCGCGTCTCAGCTTACCGCAAACGGTGCACGGATGCTCCTTCAAGAGCATATGCTCATCCAGCGTCTTTCCTGTCATTTCCTTGAAGGAAACAACGTGCAACGACACATTCCATTCTGCGCACTTCTTCTTCACGTGCGACAGCGTATGCTCACGATAGCCAAAAATGCCCTCGTCAACGACCGCGGCAGAGACATGGATGAAATATTTCCTCAACAGGAACAGCAGGCTCATCGAGTCCTTCCCGCCGGAAACGGCGACGCATATCCTGTCTTTCTTCGAAAAAAGACAGAATGTCCTAATCGTCGCGAGCACCTTCTTCTCAAAATACGAGATAAAGTGCTTTCTGCAAAGAGAAGGATTCGCCATCACGGCTTTGGCATTGCAATTCCTGCACTCCATAAACATCCCAGAACGATCTCTCCCTTTTTAAGCATACTGCTCCACGTGCGCGTCAGTTTGGAAACCTATAAAAACAAAACATCCCTTCCTGTGCACATGAGACTTGTCTCGTCTGCAGTTTACAACCCGTCCACAGGTTTTCGCCTGTTACCCTTCTCTGACCGTCGCATTGCTCAGGGCGATGCATCAGATATTGCAGCTCTCTCCAAATCCATTGCAGAATTCTTGCCAGACAAGTACGAAAAGAATGCCAATGCGACAAACGTGAACAGCCTTGCCGCAGCACGAGCGTTACTCACAAACGCAGGAATCCCTCCTGAATCTCTCGACGCCATCATCGTCGCCACCGCAACGCCGGAGATGGGATTTCCAAGCGAAGCCTGCCTCATCCAGCTCGCCCTCGGCGCAAGAAACGTAGACTATGCAATAGACATCAACGCTTTCCCAGACAATATCTTTGCAGGAATCCACATCGGCACCACCAGCCCCTCATACCGAGGAGAAGGCTACAAACTTGTCATCATCGCAGACAGCAACGAAAAATGGGACAAGCTCTCTGAAAGCGCAAAGCCTCCCCGCTACCTTGGCGGAGCGATCGCGCTCCTCTTCCATAATGACCTCCACCTCCAATATCCTGTCGGCATACCGTCACTTCCGTACCTTGCGACAGGACATTATCTTCCAGGAAAACCCATCTCCAACGAAGAGCTGGTCTCGCTCGTCCGTGAACTCAACCAATACGATGCCAATGAAACTCTCGTCAAGACATTTCCCTCAAGCGTTTCCTGGATCGAAACCATGGTCGGAGCAAAGAATCGCTACTACTCTTCGCCAGACGAAGACTGCGTCGACCTGGCAGAACAAGCTCTCCTTCTTGCGGACAAGCGAAGCAGAGGAGCATTTGCACCAGAAAAAGTGACTGCAATCGGCTGCTCGACAATCTCAGGACAACAAGATGTCTTCAACCCTGCAAAGGATGAAAACAGACGACCAAAGTATAGCGTCTATCCTGTCGCAAGACGGCTTGCAGAGCGCATCGGCGCAAAACCGCTCTATGCAGTGGATGTCAGCGCCGCCTGCGCAGGCTCAACGATTGCGAACTATGTTGTCAATACGGCACCCGTCCCTGCCAACGCCATCGGACAGAGCATTGTCAATTCTGTCGAGCAGCTCGACCGCATCATAGACTTCGACATTGACCGTGACTCTAACCTCGTTCTCTTCGGTAGCGGAGACGGCATTGTCATCCAAGGACCGCGAGATCCAAGATACCCGCTCGCAGGACTTCGCTCCCTCGCAACCACAAGCAACCCATTTGATGGAAGGGCGATGGACATCTACAGGAACAAACGAGGGCTCATAAAGATGCCAAACGGAGGCAGAGTTCTTAAAGATGCGACAAGATCCATGATCGCAAACTCCCATGCGGCGATGGAATACGCGGGGTGGACAAAAGACATGATCGATCTCATGGCACCCCACCAGGCAAACCAACGCATCATCGACGCCGTCATGAAAAAAGACGGGCTTGACCCTGCAATCGTGCTCCAGACCATCCAGATGACTGCAAACATATCCAATGCTACTGTCCCTGTCGGCATCTCCCTCCTAGACGAAGAAGGAAGGATCAGCTACCTCGTCAGAGGAGAAAAGGGGACAAAGATCGTGGAGACCCAGTTTGGCAGCGGAGTGGTCGGATCTGCCGCAGCATGCCAATATTAACCCCCAGACACGACACTAAGAATCGACACGGCATCAGCATCCTTCAACTCATCCTTCTCAGTGATGATAGTCCCATTCCTCGCAATCAACACTGTCTCCGGATTAATCTTCAGCTTTTCCAAGAGATCGGATGCGAGTCCCTCAAAAGACAACTGGACTTTTTTCCTTTCCCTCTCGATAAACACATCCATCACATACAATAAGATCGGAAGAG
>JAGVFV010000057.1 GCA_020057445.1 archaeon
ATAATGCATCCATGCCCTTCTTCTTCATCGCACACCCTATTCCTGCAGCCTACAGCAGACCGGCGAATATTGGTTGGCCTTCTTGCAACCAGAATCGCCGACAATGTAATGGAAATACCTATTCCCTGCTGCATCAGTCAGAGGACAATCAGCTTGGCAGGTCCCTCCTGCATTCTCACAGGCAAAAGCAGTCTCTCCTCCTTGCCCAATGCCCCTCATGAGAACGACCGCAAGGATGATCAAGACCAGAATCGCTATGACTGCGATGATGACGACATTGATCGCAAGTTCGCCCTGCTTCATCCTAACCCCACGACAGCACAGCATACCTGCGGAGAGACACAATCAGTCGCATCAGCGATTTCCTGACCCGCACCACACTCATTATACGCCTTGCACGTGCCACCGAGCACGATGCACTTGTCTTTTCCCTCATTCACGTTCTTTCCTGCAGTCAACACCAAAATGGCTAGGATGACCAAGACCAGGAGAGCTATTGCTGCAATGACAATGACATTAATGCTTATACCTTGACCTTTCTTGAACATAGGAAGTCACCTCACTGATTTCTATGGGAAGAGGTATTTAAATGTTACTGCTGACAGCGGACAGAACCCAGCTAACTGCTGCAGGCATATTCAAACTGCTGACAGCTTGACTTGGATCTGAACAAGGATACATATGGGTAAAGGGAGCAACGGTTATTCGTCAACTTCTTAAACAAAGCAGGTCCTCAGACGAAGAAGCGCAGGCTCACCGCCTATCGTGATGGGCAAAGGCTGCTCTGCAGCGACCTTTCTCAGCTTACCGGCGCAATTCATACCGCCATCATTCATGAGCACAATGCCGGCCGAATCAATCGAAAAATTATAGTCATACCCCCACTTCTGTAATGAATTTTCCAAAGTAGTACCCAACGCAGTCTTGAGCAAAGCGCATGTTCCTGCATGGTCTCCAGCACAAGACACCAGTCCCGAAGGGATGCTGCACGCACGGACAAGCTCGCTGATCCTGATACCCACACCGGCACAATCCACGCTGACATCAGGAAGGACTGACACGAAACTCTCGACAAGCTTCTGATTATACTCGACAGTATATGACGTGTCCCTCGGTCGGCCGAAAAACACGAGCAGGAAGATTCCTATCATGAACAGGACGACTATCAGGATCAGACCCAAGACCTCCATCTGCCCTTTAGTAATACCGCACCACCTCAATCACGCCAAAGCGACGCTCTTCTTTCAAAGGATCATACAGGACGACGGGGATTCGCGCAGGGATCTTCTGCACCACCTTCGCAGGCTCATTATCATACACCACATAATGAAATGGCGCATCAGACACATTGCTCGCACTCTCGTCCGGCGCAAGAGGATATACCTCATACACCACGATCTTGGCATTCTTGAACAACGACGCATAATACAGATACGATTCCTTTGAAACCCCGAAATTCCCCTGCCGCGAATCATTAATCAGTCTCGTCATCGCCTTAATCTTCAACGTATCATAACAATTCAACTCCACCACATTTGCCTGAGAACAATGCAACTCAGGAAGGTTTGCGATGACAGACGCCACTGCATACGCGTCCATCTCCCGATAGGAAGATGCCTTTGCCTTCAGACTAACTGACGCCCACTTGCTATAGAAGATAAAGCCAAACACGATCAGGAGGATGATGATGATCACGATCACGACAGCTTCCCCCATCTGGATCTGGCCACGCCTAATAGACATAGGGACAGCCTCCTTCTAATGTGATATCCTCTGATTCTCTGACCAAACGGCGATAATTATCCTCCAAACGCTGGAAATCATTGCTTGCAGCACATGGTCCACCTGAACAACAAGGAGAAGGACCTATACAATCGCCGCATGATGTGATAAAATCACCAGGCCTCGCAGTTGTCAACGGACTGTCTCCATTCCCTACAATCTTCACCACGTCCTCCATGATCTTCACATTGCCACAATACGGATACGTCTTATTGTCGAACGTGTACTTGATATACCCGTACAGATCGCGACAGTGAGGGTTTCGCACACCAAGAGATCCCGCAATCGTTGACGTGGCGTTGTCGTGTATCTCACCCACCCTCCTATAATTCAGTTCAGTCACTGCCTTTGCACGGACAAACGAACGCTGCATCATGCACCGAAACATCGGAAGCTCTGGCGAAAAAAGAGCGCCATAGAGCATCTCCTTGCGGTAATAATAGCCAGGACCGTCAGTCTCGGCCGTATTGGGACTACGCAACTGCTTAAACCCGATCTCTCCAAACTCCCTGTTCACATTGGGAGTGATCGTCAAGATGTATATTCGCTCACGAGAAAGAGTAAACCGACTGAAATCATGTGTTGGATTAAGCTCGTTTCCGGCCTTCTGCACGATCACATACGTATCAAAACCAGATGATCCGAGCGCAGTATCTGTCGGCGATGTGATCACGCTCTTTGGCACCTGCCCTGGAAAATCAGCGAGCAGCCAATCCATGAAGGAATCGCTTGGAGTGGCCTTATAGAAGATGAATTTCGTCCTCTCGTTCGCCACAAGCAAGAACGTCGCTGCCCGGTACGGCAAAAGCCAGTCCAAAGACCAAGCGTACAAGGCATCACCCTGCAGGCGCGACTGCGTGAACACAATGCCATTCAGCTGGTCGCTCGCGCCCCTCTTACCGATGCGAAATGCGGCAGTCTCTGGATCTGTGCAAGAAAACTCGACAGGGATGCTTGCAGCGTCAAACGTGTTGAACGCATGAGAGCCGACGCTTGCGACAAGCATGACGCTTGCAAGTTTGCTCTTCACCGCAAGCGAAGTCTTATCTTCGGCAATCTCCTTTTGCTTGCTGACGACCGTCATGAAAAAGACGAAGATGACAGCGCCTGTAATCAGCACGAAGATCCATGTCAATTGAATGTCAATGCCTTTCTTCATTTTGGCTTCACAAGAACAAACCTGCCCCCTCCGATAAGCGTGAATGAGAATGTACCTGCACGAGAAGGAATGCACAGGGCATATGAGGGAATTTCCTCAGTGCCGCTTGTCGTGCTTGGACAATCTGCAATCGCATTGCCTGTCGGACAAATACTTCCTAGATCTTCTGCAGTCCCAAGCTGCAGATGCGGATCAAAACCTGCAGGCATAACCTCTTTTGGCTTGACCAGGAAGATGTTCTTCTCGATGCCAGAATTCACACTATCCCTGATGACATGCTGAATATCAGGATCGGTCACCGTCACCTTGCTTGCTCCATTGCCAAGATTCGTCAACAACAAAAGAGGAATTGTTCCTGATACATCCTTGTTCTTCTCAATTGCCCTGCTGTCAATAAAACACACCATCTCACGCTCACAGGGCTTTGTCAGTGCGACCGCCTCTTCACGGCCCCATGCAAGATTCCTCTGCAATGCATCGCCAAGCTCCCGGTCAAAGAGCACGCGCTCTGCAGCACAGCGAGTCTCATCAAGACGGGAAAAAGACCGAAGGGCGATCAGTATCACCAATCCGACAATAAGGATCGTCATGATGTACACGAACACCTGCTTGACCTGGCCTTTCATAGCCTACTTCTCCTCTTTTTCAAACTTCGACATCAATGAAGAACGCATCTTCTTTCTGAGCGCCTCACGCTCCTTTGCAATCCGCTTCCTTGCAAGCATCTCATCAGGAGACACGACTTTTGGCTGCGGCTCTTTCTGCTGCGAAGGACGGACAGACTCAACCCTTGGCAAGGCATCATACGACCGAGGAGGCGCATTTGCCATGGTCCGCGGCGGCTCACTCCTCTTCCCTCTGAAACGCTCGTATCCTAAAAAGCCTCCTCCCCCAAGGACGAGCACGATGCCGACGATGAGGAATATGATCGCGATAAGAGGAGTCTTCTCAACAATATCGCCCCTCTGTAATGGGTCCTCCTCATTTGGCTTTGGCGGATGGCTGTTCTTGTTCATAGGATCATACCCGCGCTCCACCTCTATGCCATCAGTGAAGCCGTCACCGTCAGAATCAGGATTATTGATCTTCGCAGCCTCTATGCACGCGCCCGTCCTATTGAACCGCAAGGAGACTGCATATTCCTCCTTATCATTCAACCCGTCATTATCAGGATCAAGATATGCATCCTTGCCGTCATTCATGTCAAGACCCCATTCCAATTCGCACTTGTCAGGGATGCCATCATGGTCAGAGTCAGGATTTGCCACGCACGTATGAGGGACCTTTTCCATATCACAAAATCCGCTCACGCAATCATCATTCCTCTTGCAGCCTTTCCAATCAGCGCATTTCTCGCACGACCCGCCGCAGTCAGCATCAGACTCGTCGCCATTCACGACCTGGTCTGCGCACGATCCTTCAATGCATGCGCCATCGCTGCACGAGCCAGACACGCAATCATCATCAGATCGACAACCAACACCCATGAACTCGCACAGGCTCGAATCCAGATTGCACGCACTTGCGCAGAAGACATCCCCTCCTGTTGCCGCAGCATATAAGTCTACGCAGGAGCGGACAATGCCTGAAGGAGGATCGCAGGCCTCATGCAGGTTGATGACATTGTTCCCGCAGGTCCCATTCACCCCGCCAGCACAAGAATTGGTACTGAGCTTGCATTCTATGGTGCACGTCAGATTGCCGCCGGTGAATGCAGCCTTGAACACATCATCTGTGCAGCCTTTCAAGCTCCCGAAGTCGCGGCCGTCGCACACCTCTCCTGGCGCATTGACCTTCCCGTCACCGCATTTTCCCACTTCGCACTTCTTTTCGCAGGAGCCTCCGCAATCAACACCGCCCTCATCGCCATTCCTCACGCCGTCTGTACACGACGGAAGAGCGCACTCTCCCTTCTTCTTATCGCAGACTTTCGACATGCAATCACTGTCCTTCTGGCACGATACGCCAGGATACTTGCATGCAGTCGTGTCGATGTTGCAGTTCTTGCAGGAGATATTCCCTGTCACTGCGAAACTGTATATGGACTTGCACGAGGTCGTCTTGAAAAATCCAGGCTCGCAGGACTCTTTCGGATTGATCGCGTCGTCTTTGCAGCTTCCTCCCGCTTCTCCAGTGCAGCGTGACGTGTCCATCTTGCACTTGTCAGTGCAGCGCAAGGTGCCTCCGCCAAACGCGCCGAAGAAGAACGTGTCAGTGCATCCTGTAATCCTCCCGAAATCAAGAAGATCACAATCCTCTCCCTGCCTGTTCACCATGCCGTCGCCGCATTCAGGAGCCTGGCAGGGGATGCACACGCCGCCACAATCAATATCAGACTCGTTCGCATCCTTCTCTCCGTTCGAGCAGTGCTCTGGAACATCATACACGTCGACAGTCTCGCTGTACGATGCATTGTTCCCGAAAAGATCATACACTGCAAAACAGAACCTCGTCTTCACATTCAACGGAAGGAAACGGCCGATCGTCTCCTGAGACTGGTACGAGCAGCGCTCTGCAAGAGCTGCCTTTGTGTACTTGAACGTGTCAGTGCAGCCTGACTCTGCATCAGCGCACAGCACCGTCACGTTCGTTTGGGCATCATCAAACCTCTTCTTCAGCGTGCCCTTCGGCTTTCCGAAATCGCACTGTACTGCCTTTGGATCATACACGCGCACATCCTCAGTCGCAATCCCGCTCGGATTTCCCGCCTTGTCCACTGCAGTGACCTTCCAGTAATATGTTGCATTTGACTGCAATGCGCCGTCATAACGCAATTCTGCAGTCCTGTTCGCACGCACAGAGCTGTTCGCGATGACCTCTTCGAAAATGTCAGTCCTTATGCTCACCTGGTAGGTGAAATTCTCAAGACCGACACCTGAATCGATAGCAGACACGTTCGCACGGATCGTGCGAAGAGAACACTGCGGATCGTTTATTTTCACGGTCACATTCGTCGGTGCCTGTGAATCGACGGTAAAAGGGAACTCTTGTATACTCACCTTTGTCGGTGCCTTGCACTGGATAGTGATGCGATGATCCCCTTCGCTCTGCGCCCCGATGCTTGCACTAAACTCAGTGCCTTCCCCTGAAAAAGACGTGAACGCCGAATCATTCTCTTTCTTGTACGAGCACACGCTCTGGATGTTTGTCCGCACACGCACCTGCCCTGTGTTTTGCCTGGTGTACCTTCCAGGCTCGAGAAGCTCGATGATGACACCGTCGACAAGATTCACCGTCACATTGAACCTACGCGTCGCGATAGAGCGGTCCGCCGGATCTGCGCCGTTCGAGCACGTCATCACATACCTGAACTCAGTGTTCGTTCCAAAGCCGTGCACAAGGTCTGTATAATTGAGCAGGAACTGGTCCTCAGGAGTGTAGGTCCGCACCTCATCCTCAGTCTTATTCGTCTTCACCATGCATGCCGAATCTCCAGCGCACCTGCAAAAGACAGGATCCTGATCAGTCTCAAGGAAGACCTGCGAGATCTTCTTCATCGGATCAATAACCGGATTTGGCAGGACGTCGAAGCGCTGGTATACTGGTGCTGTCGGATCATAGTCAATAAAGACAAACCCGTCATGCAGAAAGCCCTGGCCATCATAGCATTTCACATAGATGTCTCTCGAGACATTAGTCGTCCAGAAAAACTTGTGCTCGAGAGACGCATTCATCGGCGTCTCTGCAAATATCCCTGTCATCTGCTCCCACGTCTGGTTCCACAGGTGCCACCTGCACTCCGCAGTCCTGTTGGTCTCGATGATGACGTCAAAATTCGGGCTCAGCGCGGAGATGCCAAGACGCGGCACCTTTACCTTTATCTTCAAAGGCACCCTGCATGACTCATCACGCGCATCCTGGAACACATCCTTTGCCACCGCGTCTGCCTTGTTCCCTGCATTGTCCCGAGCAACCACCATCCAGGTGTACTTTGTCTCTTCCTCGATAGGATCATTGGCGCCGTCCTTTCCCTTCTTATACAGGTACGAGACGACGGAAGAACCGTTCTGAACACCTGTCGGCGCGAGCGTCACTTCTATGTATCTCTTCGTACCCTTCCATAATGAGATGGTGAAATTCGACACGCCAGAGACAGTATCATTCGCGGCAAAGGCCGCGGAAATCTCTCCTCTGGCACAGCCTGTAGTTCCTGCCCGCACCTGCACGTTGTTCGGTGAAGCGCCATCATACTTGAACGTGAATGATTTTGTGACGATTCCTGGCTCGGCAGGCCTTTGACATTCGACAGTCAGATTATTCCTCCCATCAACGAGAGAACTCAAAGCAGCAGAGAAGCGCGTATATCCCTGCAGATCATTCCCAAAACCTTGCAAACCCGCAATCGACACAGGATTCCCATTGATTGATCCGCTGCACTTGCAGGGCTTGTCTGTCGACACGTTCACAACTGCCGGACTTCCTGACCAGCTGACGGGAATGCCATCAGGAGGAACCTCAATGATAAGAGGAGACGTCACATTCATCTTGATTATCTGAGAAAAGTCGACAGTCACCTGCGCCTGACCAGTGACAGTCCTTCCGACAAGATTCCTGCAGGACACATTGTACTTCAACGCGTGCGACGCAACATTCTCAGGAGGAGGAAGATCTCCGATGAATTCCACACCGACCAAGGAAGGACCCTGCGTCAGCCTGAACGCATCAAACTCACTTCCTGCGGTTCCCAAGGGAAGAGACGCATTCACGAGCGGGTCCATATTGAAGAATGTGCACGCCAGACGGTCATCCGACGACGCATTGAGATGGAAATACGCAGAGCCGTAATCAGTCACGCGGGAAGGGACAGCGTCGAACGTGAGCGATGCGGGAGGAGAGCTGTCGATGCCCACCGAGAACTTCTGATAATTTGGCTCTTCAGGCTTGAGCGGACTTGGACGCAGCATGCACTTGACCCACACGGTCGTCAATGCATTCAGATACACATCCCCGCCAGCGCCATCATGGGCGAGAGCGACAGCACTTGAAAGCCTGGATGAAGAAACCTTCCTTCTCGTCGACGTGTTACCTATGTCCATCTTCACTGTCGCCGCATCCGGAGTCGGACCGACAAAACAATCACCGACAAGCGCATTATTCACATCGATGACAAAATCAAACACATCAGTTCCTGACAACACTTTATCACCATACACAACAGGATCAAGGGCGACGATGTTAAGCGTTGTCGTCACCACGGTGAACTGCGTGCCGTAATCCTGGTTCTGCACAAGCGGATTCGCCTTCGATCGGAACTCGACAAAGACAGAATACAATCCGCTCGAGAGGAATTCTGTTGGCCGAAACGTGAAATTCGTGGATGCCGCATTTTCAGAGATCTTGGTCATGCGGATGCGGCCGCCATTCTTGTCCAGCACAGGGAAATTATCGTCGATAGTCACGCCGCGGTCAAACTCGAGCGTGATGTCTGGACGAAGGAACCTTGTCACAAAGTTGGACATGACTCTCTCTCCATTGACATACACGCGAAACAGGCCAGGAATCCCTGAATCGAGCACATGGATAATGTCTCCTGTCTCGTTGATCCTCTCCAGATTATTGCTTGCATCAAGACTGTAATAGCGCAGGATGTAATCGCCAGAAGGGATGATCGGCCGGCCTTTGTACCCGATGCCGTTATACGTGTCAGCAGGGTAACATGGAGCATCAGCGTCAGGATTATAAAGGCAGAAGCGGGCGAATGTCTTCGGATCCATCCTGTCCCCGTTCGCATTGAAGAAATCATCCTCTTCGTCGTGCACGCTGAAAAAATTCCCGTCATGGAGCTCTTTAGAGGTGTACGTTGTTCCCTCGACGATGAAGAGCTCGGTCGTCGGCGCCTGCACATCCTGCAGGCACAGGTTCCTCGCGCCCGGTCCGCAATCGTCGAGCGGATCCCCTGAAGAATCATCGCTGTTCTTGATGCAGGCGACATTCGCATCATCCCACTGACACCTGCCGAAATGAAACTTCGCATCGCCGCCGTCCTCAAGCACGGTGTGATCGCCGCCGACAGGGACAAGCCCTGTGTACGTCCGATTGATAGACACATTCACGCCCGGCGTGCCGATGCAATCTGCCTTTGTGTCATAATATGCGCATGCCATGTCTGATTTGGCCTTGCACGTCTCCGGAGCGGGCTCATCATCATACATTGGCTGCCCATCCGACTGCCTGGTAATCTGATTAAAATAACATCCGGCATTCAATCCCTCGCACCGATCCTTTGTACAGCCAAGGGCATCTTTGTATATATCTGCACAGTCACTGCACGCGCCTGATTGATTTCCAGAAAGTACACACCTTCCAATCCCGAGCAGTCGGGTGGAATACTGCCACTCGCATGCACCAAGGATCTTGTCGCACGGATCCTCCAGAGAATCAGGATTGAGAGGATCAGATCCTACACACGTCTCTTTTGATAGATAATCCTCGCACCGATCCACATTCTCACAGGACTGGAACACAGAGACAGGAGCAAACACTTCTCCCACGTCCAGCAAGAGACCCCTATCTTCATAGCAATAGCTCTGCTCTGTCAGACTGCAGCTGACAAAGGTATGCTCATCTATCTGCAGATCCGGATCCAAAAAAGAGCTCATGCCAAAAAGGCCAGTGCAGTTCGAACAAGACTGGGCAGCGATGCAGCGAGCGACAGCAGATGCGCCTTCGCCGGTCACAATGCAATGCCTGTCATCTGCGCAAGGAGTCGAATACATATCATTCATGTTGCTGCCGCTCATGTAACAACCAGAGGGATCATCCTCAAAACAAAACTGAGCAGGATGGTCCATCAGGCAAGGAGCAGCACCCATCAGGACGCAAGGACCGTCTGCAACAGTCTCCTTATGCTCAGTACCTTGCCTAAACTTTGAGACAACACGATAACAATACGTTGTCTCAGGCAAAAGACCAGTATCGGTGAATGTCAGGGCTTGCGGATCTGCCAATTCAAGCTCCCGGCACGTCTGATAACCCTCTGTGCAGCGAAGCAGCGCATAGCGCAGGAAATTCGCACACCCCTCTGGCGCAGGATCTCCGCGGATCCATGTCAATTCCACGTCAGGCAGCATGGGCACCTCGCTTGCAGAGACGACAGCTGTCGGCAGGACACACTGCCCTCCTGTAGCGCGCGTAAGCACGAAAGGCACATTAGTCAAGTCATGATCAAGAAGCAGATGAGGATAGGGCGCAACGATAGGATACTCAGGAAGCTTATGCGCCTGCAGGTCATATCCAGGATTAATGTTCTTTGGCACATCACGGATGATGTATGTCCCGTCAGCAAGTGTCGGCGCAAAAAACGGGGAGTTCGCAATATACACTTTCGCTCCTCCAATCCCTGTGCCACCAATGTCTGTCACCTTGCCAGAAATATTAAACAGCTCAGTCTCAGGAAAAATGGTACCATTGCCTGGCTGAGGGATTCCGCAGAACGACTGACAATTCGAGATGGGGACTTCCGGATGAGGAACATACCCATTCCCAGAACAGCCATACCCTGCCATGATATATCCTTGATTCTGCTGGCAGCAGCAGACTTCAGCGCATAAAGGCACTGCACTGCAATCCTGCCCAGGATAAAAATTGTTTGGCGAAGGACAGCCGCTTTGGAGCGAATCCGGAAAACACGTGCTGTTCCACACCAGGCAACAACCCCTTGATTCTGTAGGGACCACTGCCCAAACGAGCGCGAAAGCAAGAAGAAAAACAGCACTTGCCATCACTGCAACCTTAGCCTTCATCAACTCACACCCTTTTCATCAGTTCTGAAGACCTGTATTTATATAGGTTTCGACGAGTTATGAAGTCTGCAATAAACCAACATAACACGCAGCAGTATAACCGCCAGGAGTGCAGCACTGATAATGCAATTCTTGCGCATCCATCAGCCCCTCTTCATCAAGCGCATATACAGTGACGTCTTTATCTGTCTGCATGTAATTCCTAATATCTGTCGGAACCGAAAAACTGATCGGAGGATCCGTGAAAGGATGGTACATAAAAGGAGACTGTACACCTATCAACACCGGAATCAACACAGGATAGGAAGCGACCGGATC
>JAGVFV010000065.1 GCA_020057445.1 archaeon
AAGACACAGCTATTGACATGTGAACCCTTATACGAAATTTTTCCTTTGTATCTTTGTCTTTTTCGTCTCCTTTCTCGGTCTCTTGGCGCTCTACGACCTCACTCATCGGCATATAGCAATTCTCATCCTCCTTATTGCTGTTCCACTCATCATGATTTATGTCGGTATCACTTATAATCCACTGCGCAAGCGACAAATCCTCCAAGACAAGGGAAAGCTTCCCTTATGCCTCTTCTGCGGAAAACAAATCAGCACAAGGAAAGAGTTCATCATCGGCTCAATCACTTCGCGAGCAGGATTCAACTATGACACCTACCATGCCATCTGCCATCGCAAAGCGCTTACGACACCTCACTGCTACAAGCAGAACATCATCAATTACTGGTCGCGACGGATGCATTATACGCCCGATTACATCAAGAAAATCTCAGACTCAGGATTCCTCCTTAACACAGGCATGTGCATATTCTTCTACCCGACAGGAATATATATCCTCAACCGCATGTCATTCTGGATAATAAACATCGTCTTCATAACAATCATGCTTGTCGCGCTGCCCTTGCAAGGCCAAATATTCTTTGGCATCATATGGGGACTCATTGTCGCATATCACGGATACGTGCTCATCAAAACAAACAATAGATACCTGCCTCTTCTCCGATAAACATATAAAAGAAAGCACGCTGAAACAATACATGGCAGAAGTCACACCGTGGGAAGTCAAAGGAGACGTCGACTACGAACGACTCATCAAGGAATTCGGCATCGAACCCATCTCCAAGCTCCCTTCCGGAATAGCCGAACAGCTGCTCTTCAGAAGAGGATTCATCTTCGCACACCGCGATTTTGGAAGGATCCTTGACGCGATCAAGCACAAGAAGCCGTTCGTCATGATGACAGGCCTCATGCCGACAGGAAGATTCCACATCGGACACCTCCTCGTCGCACAGCAGATGAGACTGTTCCAGGAGCTTGGCGCGCACCTCTACATCTGTGTCGCGGACATCGAAGCCTACAACGCCAGGAACCAGACTCTCGAAGAATCACGAAAGATAGCGCTCAACGACTACATACCCACATACCTTGCGCTTGGAATCACAGCGAAGAACTGCACCATCTACTTCCAGAGCGAAAGATCATCTGATGCGAAGAAGGCAAACGCGTATTACCGCCTGCAGAACCTCTTCGGACGCCACGCGACATTCAACGAATTCCGCGCAGTCTACGGCGAGATCACACCAGGAAAGATGGTCGCCTCATTATTGCAGGCGGCAGACATGTACCATCCGCAACTCCCTGAATTCCAAGGCCCGATCACGACAGTGATCCCAGTCGGCGTTGACCAGGACCCCCACATCCGCCTCGCAAGGGATATTGCAAAGCGCATCCCCTACAAGTTCATATCGATATCAAGCACGTACAACAGATTCCTCCCTGGTCTTTCCGGCGGAAAGATGAGCGCATCAGACCCGACAAGCTACATTGCAGTAACTGATACACCGAAAGATGTCGAGAAAAAAATAAAGAAGTACGCATTCTCCGGAGGACGAGACACTGTCGAAGAGCACCGGCGTCTCGGAGGAAACCCAGATGTCGACGTGTGCTACCACTACTTGACATTCCTGCTCGAGGATGACGCGAAGCTCAAACAGATACACGACGACTACAACGCAGGGAAGATGCTGACAGGAGAACTCAAAGAATACGCGATCAAGAACATCAATGATTTCTTAAAAGAGCACCAGAAGAAAAGGGAAGAAGCAAAGAAACACATCGAATTATTGTTTCCTAAGTGATTAAAGCGCCCTCCCAAAATGATTCAAATACCTTTCTAAGGTTTCCATTAAGTCTCTCGCTTCTTATAAGCAAAACACCTCCAAACAATATCGGATCCTCATTTACCAACTTCAATAACACAGAATGCGAGTCGATAATATCGCAACTGACGAAATCAATGTGTTTATACCTCACAGAAAAATTAGAATATGTTCTTCTCGCATCTTCCAATATTGGAGGAAGCGAACTTCCTGGCGGATAAATCGCCTTAAACATTATCCCCTTTTTCAAAAGAGATACTATTTCTTTTTCCCATAAAGATTTCGCTCTTCTATTTGATTTAGGACGATGATGCACATTAAATATTTGAAGCATCTCCTTCCTCGCCATTCGAAACGCCTCAAGTTGGATCTTTTCATTCTCTTCATTTGTCGTGCCTATCTGAAATAAACCTGGAGTCATACTCCTTGCAATCTCTATTTCACTCACAAGTCGGGTTATTTTTTCCCTATCTGCTTGTTCCTTTTCCATCTTCATATCTATGATCTTTCTCATAGTGCCAGATGGGTCAGCAATAAAGACTTTTTTCGGCCAAGATGAAGATTCATTTACAATTCCGCGTTCCTTTAGCTTTTTTACAACAGAATACACTTTTCCATAGGGGATATCCGCTTTCTTGCATAATTCCTTCAAGGTTAACTCCTCTTTGAGCAAGTGTATTATTGCACGGCTTTCGTACCGTTCCATCCCCCACGACATCAAAATATCTTCCATTTCACACCATTTCAGTGTGAAATTGTCGGAATACTATATAAAATTGCCGGAAAAGGAACTCATATGACATCACTGAGCAGGATCATCCTCAATCCAGGAAACCAGAATGAAACTGCAATAGTTAGACATCATCTTGATGCATTGGCATTGGATTACAATGAGACCGGTTTCATAGAGCCTGACAGATTCTATCCCTGCTATTCCGTTTTTAGAAACGCAAGCCTGGAGCCAGAAACTCCTCGTATCCTTTTACGATCAGGCATTATCGGATGCTACATATACGAGTCCTATTACGGCGCCAGAAGATTCATACGACAGGAATACGCCAGAAAGATACTTGAAAAACCGGATGATTATTTTACCAAGATCTCTACGTTCTATCCGAGTACAGAGTACAACCCACATCATGATATGCCTCCCCTCAACCTCGTCACTTGTTTTGGCGAAAACAAGGAAATAATATACGAAGGGAAAATCGACAACGCTCCGCACGGACTCAAGACACCACTCGATCACTATTATTACAAGGATTGGCACGAAGTCAGCAGCAGATATATCGGAAAACCTGAAGAATTGCAATCGATTTTCGGAATCTTCCTCTCACCCCATTCACGAGACATCATCCTCAAAGAGGACCTTGATGATCTTAAAGAAGGAAAGACAATAGTTACCGCAGACTATGGAGACATCTACGAAGTCCATTACAGTGCACTCTACCTGCACGAAGGAATCATCTATGGACTTTATGCATACATGTTCGACTGACTCAGCTGTCCCTCTAAACATTTAAAAACAAACCTTCATTTTTCTCTCCCATGCCAAAGAAAGACAACAAAGAAGATAGGGAAGACGCAACCACATTAAAGCGCCACCATGCTCAATACTCTCCAGAGCGCATCTTCGACCTATCAGGACATCCTGAGATCAAGGGAATCAACTTCGAGAAGAAAGCAGACACCGACGCGCTCATCAAGAGTTTTTCCACGACAGGATTCCAGGCGACAAACCTCGCCCGAGCGATAGAGATCGTCAATACCATGCGAAAGGAAAAAGCGACCATCATCCTCTCCTTCACCTCCAACATGATTTCTTCAGGCGTCCGAGACATCATCACCTACCTTGTCAAGCACAAGAAAGTCGACGCGATCGTGACAGCAGCAGGAGGGATCGAAGAAGACATCATCAAGAGCCTCAAGCCATTCGTGCTCGGTGACTTCTACGTGCCTGGAAAAGTGCTCTTCGACAAAGGCATCAACAGGACGGGAAACATCTTTGTCCCAAACGACCGCTTCGCCTACTTCGAGAAATTCATAGAGCCCATACTCGACGATATGCATGCAGAGCAGCAGAAGACTGGCCACATCCACTCTACCTCTGAACTCATCAGGCTCCTTGGAGAGCACGTCACGAACAAGGAATCCTACCTCTACTGGGCAAGCAGGCATAAGATACCAGTCTTCTGCCCAGGAATCACCGACGGGTCGCTAGGCGATCTCATCTTCTTCCAGAAACAGCGGCACAGAACATTCCATCTAGACATCTCACAAGACATGTACGACATCGTCACCTTCTGCTTAAACGCAGAAAGATGCGGCGCGATCATCCTTGGAAGCGGCATTGCAAAACACTTCACGCTGAACGCCAACATCTTCCGCGGAGGGCTCGACTATGCAGTTTATATCACGACAGCAGACGAGTTCGACGGCTCAGATTCTGGAGCACGTCCGGACGAAGCAGTCACCTGGGGAAAGATCAAGCCAAACGCGCTCTCTGTAAAAGTATTTGTCGATGCAACGATAGCATTCCCCCTGCTTGTCGCAGGGACGTTTGCGAAAGAATGACTATACCTTCTTCTTCCTATACAGCTTGTTATGAACGGCGAGTTCTTCCATGTGCAATTGCTGCAATGCCTCATCAGGAGGAGGCGCCACTGTCATGCTCACGATGGATGCGATGAACATGATGACAAAGACGACGGTGAATGTTACACCCCACGCAAGAGACCAGGGCAGGATGACAAACAAGGAGATGATCCCTCCAAGGATGCTCGTGAGCATGAATCCTGAGCTCAGCGGCGTCGGCAGCATGTGCCTCCTCGGCTCGATCTCCTCAATCCTCTCCTTGTGATGAGGCGGCATCTCGATGCGAAGGATGTACGCCTCCAAGAACAGGACCATGAAAAACAGGCTCAGCAGGAATCCTCCAGTGACCTGATAATAGATCAGATAGAAACTCGAAAACACAAAACCAAGGATACCGACAATGATCAACAGCAGATTGACGCCTTTACGAGCCATCCTACACCTCTTTTCCTCTCTCAAGGCCACTACGGTTTAAATATTTTCCGAAATCATCCTGAGCGACATTAATAATGTATGGACTTGCGTCGTTCATGATGGGGCTCTTTCCATAGCATCTCCATCAGTATACTCTCGAATTCACCGGCTAAATTCCAAACAATTTAAAAATGCGTACTTCTTCATGCTCCAAGAGGTGGTATTTATGAAGCCAATGCACATCGTTTTCATCGCCATGCTATTCATGTTCGTCATCGCATGCACACCAAAGGAAGAGATCTGCCCTGCAGGCGGATGCGACGATACGCTCCCTCCCTCAGAAGTGACTCCGCCGCCAGAAACGACACCTCCTGAAACAACAATCCCCCCCCGCAACTGAACCTCCCACACCTCCAGAAACACCTCCTGTGCATCCCGAACAAGTCCAGACACTCTTTGACAAGGCAATAGACAAGACCTACAGCTATGCCTACAAATACCAAGGACCACCCCACAAGACAGAACTATATACTGTATCAGTCAAAGAGAATACGATGAAAGTCCTTCTTCCCGCAGCATCAAACGACATCAACGACCTCAACTATGACACTGTCTACATCAACCTTGAAGAAAACACGGCAAAAGGCTATTGTGAACGAAACTTCAACTACTGCAAAAAAGGATCAGGCATCAGTGTTGCTGCGAGCGACTTCATCTTCAAGACCCCATTCAATTGGATAGATGACATGCCCCCAGGGACTGTGCATGGAAGCGAAAGCGTCAACGGCCGCCAGACCCTGCGCTATGAGTATTTCAAAGACGACACGAAGTATACTGTCTTCATCGACTCCTACTTCGGCCTTCCCATCCTTGTGAAAATAGGAGATGACACCAAAGGCATCGACGACAACCTTATCATCTACGAATACAAGGAACTCGCCATCAACTCGGTGCAGGACAAGGAACTGACACCGCCCGGTTGAATACAAAGGTCGTATTTGTTTAGCACCTTCGAAATCCTTGATGTGACATCTTAAGGCGCTGCGTCCCCGTGGGGTCATTTCAACGAAGTTGATATCTCAGAAACTGAAAG
>JAGVFV010000125.1 GCA_020057445.1 archaeon
CTTTCAGTTTCTGAGATATCAACTTCGTTGAAATGACCCCACGGGGACGCAGCGCCTTAAGATGTCACATCAAGGATTTCGAAGGTGCTAAACAAATACAACAATTGCGATTGTAGATTGCGCTCTATTGTGTCAAGAAATAACTAGGTCGGCGGTGGCGTCACTGCCGTCTTTATGCACGCGCCGTCTTTGCACTCGCCGTACTGGTACTGGCAGTTGAAGGAGATGTATTTAGGGATGTTTCGCTGGCAGTACCATTCCTTGACAGTGTATTTGGAGAGGCAGGAATCCCAGTGCTCATAGGTCGTGCTGCCCTGCTCTCCGAAGATCTTGCCTTTGACTGCGAATTCGATCGCTCCGTCAGAGTCATAGCAGGTAATCTTGTTCTGGCTTGCCGTCTTTTCTTGGTCTGTGACAGGCTCTGTCGCCTTTCCTGCATTGGTGCAGGAGATGATGAGGAATGTGCATAATACGATGCAGATGAGGAGAGTGATATGCATGCGATCGATTTTCATACTCTTGGCCAGGGGCAATCATTCAAATATTTTGTGGTTGTGAAGAATATACGAAGGCTTGTCCCTGTTAATTTGGCTCATGATCAGTTTGCGCTTCATCCTGCGAAATACATTTAAATCATTCACGTCTGCCTTGGAAGTATGGAACTCGGGAAAAAGTATGACGCCAAGGCAGTCGAGAAGGAAGTCCGTGCGCTCTGGGATGCGAACAAGGAACACATCCACGCAAGCCTGCAGCAGCCTGACAAGTCAAAGAAGATATTCTCCTGGCTGGAAGGGCCTCCGACCGCAAATGCCCCTCCTGCACTCCATCATGTGGAAGCGAGGACGTACAAGGATATCGTGCTTCGCTTCAAACATATGCAGGGTTATCATGTACCAAGGAAAGGAGGATGGGACTGCCATGGCCTTCCCGTCGAAGTCCAGGTGGAAAAAAAACTCAAGCTCGCCCATAAGAAAGACGTCATCCAGTACGGAATCGGGAAATTTGTGCATGAGTGCAAGACTGATGTCTTCCGTTTTATCGAGGACTGGAATGAGTCGACAGAACGCATGGCATTCTGGGTCGACCTGGATCATGCCTACCGCACCCTGGACACGCCCTATATGGAAAGCGTCTGGTGGTCGCTCAAGGAGATCCATAAGAAAGGCCTGCTCTATAAAGGGTATAAGGTCGTGCCCTATTGTCCGCGGTGTGAGACGCCACTTTCCACTCACGAGGTCGCTCAAGGCTATCGAGAGGTGAAGGAGAGGAGCGTGACTGTGCAGGTGAAGCTGCATGATGAGGACGTGCATCTTCTCGTCTGGACAACGACTCCATGGACCCTTCCTGCCAATAATTCCATCGCGCTCAATCCTGACATCGATTACTGTTATGTGGAAGACAAGGGAGAGTTCAAAGGAAGGACGTTTGTCCTTGCAAAAGAGCTCGTGCAGAAATATTTCGAGCATCACACGATCAAGAAGACTGTCAAAGGCAAGCATTTCGAAGGAAAGTCCTACGAGCCCATCTTTCCCTATTTCCCTGATCTGAAGAATGCGTACCGCATCCTGATGGCAGAATACGTGAACCTGGAGGAAGGCACCGGCATCGTCCATCAGGCATCTGCGTATGGCGAGGCAGATTATGAGATCAACAAGCTGCACAATGTCGAATTCGTCCATAGCGTCGACCGGGAGGGAAAGTTCGTTGACGAAGTGACGGATTTCAAGGGATTGTTCGTCAAGTCCGCTGACCCCCTGATCATCGAACACCTGAGGAAGAACGGAAAACTCTTCATCGACTATGATTACAAGCATGACTATCCGTTCTGCTGGCGTTGCGATGCGCCTCTCCTGTATTATGCGATGGATGCCTGGTTCATCAAGGTCTCATCCATCAAAGAAAGGCTTGCTTCGCTGAATGGCCAGATCTCCTGGTACCCTGCACACATCGGCGAGGGAAGATTCGGCAACTGGATAGCAGAAGCGAAGGATTGGGCGCTTTCCCGCAACAAGTTCTGGGGGACTCCGCTTCCGATCTGGGTCTGCGAGTGCGGACATATCGAAGCCATCGGCTCGATCGAGGAATTAGAGAAGAAAGGGAAGGTTGGCGGAAAGCATCTGAAAGAGACAAAGACGAAAGTGACTGACTTGCATATCATGAGCGTGGATCCCATAAAGATCGATTGCGAGAAGTGCAAGAAGGAAATGTCACGGACTCCCGAGGTCATTGATACCTGGTATGATTCCGGAGCCGCAAGCTTTGCACAGTTCCACTATCCCTTCGAGAACAAGGACATATTTGAGCGTGCATTCCCTTATGATTTCATCGTCGAGGCGGTCGAGCAGACCAGGGGATGGTTCTATACCCTGCACGTGCTTGGCACAATACTTTTCGACAAGCCTGCATACAAGAGCGTCGCTGCGGCGGGGCTGATGTGCGATGAGAAGGGTGAGAAGATGTCAAAGTCAAAAGGCAACATCATCAAGCCGAATGATATCTTTGACAAGTACGGCGTCGATGCGACAAGGATGGTCATGGCGTCCTATCCTTTGGGGAACGCTGTGCGTTTTGGCCCTTCGCAGTTTGATGAGACGATCATGCCTTTCTTCAATACCATATGGAACTCTTTCCTCTTCCTGCGGCCGCTTGTCAAGCAATATCAGCCAGAGGCGCAGAAAAAGGGGAAGAAAGAGACCGTCCTTTCGAAGATCAAAGAGGTCGAAGGCAGGCTGCAGGTCGAGGACACCTGGATCCTTGCACGGATGAATGAGGTGATCAGCGACGTCGCAGCATCCCTCGAGAAGCACGAGTACAATGCGGCCCTGTCGATGATAATGCAGTTCGTGAATGAGGATCTCTCGCGTTGGTATATCAAGATCATCAGGGACAGGGTCGAAGACGAGGGTGCGGTCTTGAGCCCTGTTGTGCATCAGTGCATGGACAAGACGCTTCGCCTGCTCGCCCCGTTCGCTCCGTACATCACCGAATACCTGTATCAGGACCTGCGAGGAACATCCATCCATGACGAACCTTGGCCGACGGCAGAGAAGATCGAGAAGAAGGACCATGAGCTCATAGAGGACATGAAAGAGGCAAGGCTGATCGTCGCAGGGATCCTTGCTGCAAGAGACAAGGCAAGCATCGGTGTCCGCTGGCCTCTCCAAGAATGCGTCATCAGCACCGAAGACAAGAGGATCATGCACGCGGCAGGTTCAGTCAAATCGCTCATCATGAAGCAGACGAATGTGAAGAAGCTCGTCGTGAAAGAGTTCAAGGTGGGTCACACCATGAAACCTGATTATCATTCGCTTGGAAAGACATTCGGGATAAAGACAGCAGAGGTGCTTGAGCTGATGGGGGCTCCTGAAGAGAGGAAGAGGATCGTGGCTGCTTTTGAGCAAGGGAAAGAGAAGGTGAAATGCGGCGCATTCACGCTCGAGCGGGAACATGTGGAGCTTGTCAAGGAGATTCCTCTGGAGTGGGAGCATGCAGGGATAAAGAATGCTGACGTGTACATCTTCAAGAAGCTTTCTGAGGAATTGGAGGAAGAAGGGTTCGCCAGGGAGATCGTCAGGCGTGTGCAATCGATGCGAAAGGAGGGGAATCTTGAGAAATCGGACAGGATTGCTCTTGCCATAGTCACGGGCTATGCCGGCCTGAAGGATCATGAGAAGTATATCAAGGAGAAGGTGGGTGCAGACCGCCTGGAATTCCTTGCCGAGGATCCGAAAATCGCATTTCATCATGTGCAGAAAGTGAAAGTGAAGGATATCGAGTTCTCCATCTTCTTGAGCAAAAGATGAACAGCACAGAACAGCAGGCATATTTTGCCTGTTTCTTCCAACCGATAAGTATTTAAGCCTAAAAGCCATTTTGTACCTGATGAAAGTCGGCGTCAAGATATTTCCTGACAACAAGGAATATGCGAAAAGGATAGAAAGCCATGTCGACTTCTATGAAGTGGTGATCATAGAAGGGAAGAAGTATGATTTTATGAAGAAGCTCGATAAGCCGTTCTTTTTGCATTCTGAAGATTTCAAGTACCAGACGAATCTCGCGAACCCTGACGTGAATAAGGCAAACGTGCGCTATCTGTCCTATGCCCTTGGGTTGCTCAAGGAATATAATGCGCTCGGGCTTATCGTGAACCCTGGGACAAGGTTCAATAATAGGTGTTCGATTGACAACTTTGTCAAGCTCTTCAAGAAATTCAATGCAAAGAAGATCATCATCGAGAACCAGCCTCCCCTGAAGAACAGGACATACCCGTTCTTCGCGAGGAATTATGATGAGGTATATACTCTCTTGAAGAAGACAGGGGTCTTTTGCTGCATCGACCTTTTGCATGCGTATTCTTCCTCATTCTTCTTTGATAAGGATCCTGAAAAGTTCTGCAAGGACCTGCTTGATCTCAAGCCGAAGAACATCCACATCTCCAATGGCAGGAATGGGAGCTATATCGATTATCACCTGCATTTCTCTGATGGTGACTTCAACATGATGCAGATGAAGGCGCTTATCCCCAAGGACGCCCTTGTGACGCTCGACACGCCAAATGACTTCGATATCCAGCTTGAGGAGATTAGATTCATAAAAGGGTAATGCAGCATGGGAACGATTGCCAAAGACACGCCGCTATCAGAGATCACTCTTCGCAAGTATGAGCCTCCGACCATGAAAGGAAGGGAGCTTGTGCGGAAATTGTGCCTGTCATTAGGCTTGCTGCAGCCTGGAGATTCCCGTGATGTCATGGTCGACGTGCTGCAGGTGATGCTCGAGGCAAAAGAGCAGGTATCATCAAAGGATGTCGAGGAGCGGGTCGTGGCAAACAGGAAGAAGCACAATCTGGCGCTGCAGGGGATCGCATCGTCAAATGTCAGGCGCCAGCTCCTTCGCCTCCGCGAGCTGTTCTTGCTGGAAAAGGTGGGAAACATGTATCGGCTGAATGAGAACCAGCCGCTTGGGACCTTGTTTGCTGAAAAGGTCGAATCCTATCATCTGCAGTCTATCCTCAAGAGGGTGAAGGAATATATCCGTGAGGTGGAGAATGCCTATCCCCGGTGATCATATGGAAGAGAAGCAGGGACAAAAGCTAAAAAATCAGGTCTGCGCAGATTGCATGAAATGGGATCGGTTTGGAGAAGGCTGTCGTGTCTTTTGGGAGGGGAAGAAGGTCTGCACCATGAAAGTGATGACGCCTGAAGACTGGGATATGGAAATGATGCTGCTCAAGCACTAATACGTGACATGGAGCTGTATTGCTGATGCTGTTTCTGGGATCTCTGCGAAGACCTGCACCCTGACCTGGGTCGTGTAATCGCCGCCACAGACACGTTTCCCATCCAAGATATGCTCTTTGTGCACGATCTTTATGCCACTGCAGGATATGGTCTTTTTCTCTCCTACGATCGCTGCAAGAAGCGCCTCTTGGAGGGTTTTTTCCGGGAAGATGACATATTCAAAGTCACGGATACGCTCTCCTTCTTCCCTGATATAGGTGTGTTTGGCGATGTATGCGACGCGAGGCGATACAGGAAGGTTGTCATAGTGGTAGGGATAGACATAGCGCGCATTCTTTTCAAGTTCGATCCGTGGCGGTTCTCCTGCGGTGAGGGCTGCCATAAGGTCGTCTATTGTCGGCATGGGAGCTTCGAGTATCTGTAAATACCATATAAACTTTGCGAAATATTTTAAAGGATTATGCACTCATGTAGGTCAATGGATATCTATGAGCCCCGTGAAGATTCCTTTTTTATGGAAACTTTTGCGAAAAAATACTGTCATGGCAGGGTGTGCGACATGGGATCAGGCTCTGGAATCCTTGCGCTCGCTGCTGCAAAGAAGGCAAAAGAGGTCTTTGCGGTGGATGTCAATCCTGAGGCTACCGAAGCGATAAGAAAGCAGGTGCGGGAGTTGAAGATCAGGAATGTCCAGGTCATCCTTTCCCATTTCTTCTCAGGAGTGCCAAAAGGCATACTCTTTGATATTATCGTCTGCAATCCGCCCTACCTGCCTTCAGATGAGCGGGTGCCGGATGTCGCGCTCGACGGCGGAAAGCACGGGTATGAGTGGATCCTTCGCTTCCTTGCCCAGGCGAAACATCGCTTGACAAAAGACGGCATCGTCCTCTTGCTGTTCAGTTCGCTCTCGAAAAAGGATGTCATCGATAAGGCGCTTGACAAGGATGCATGGAAGCGGGAATTGATGGGTGAGAAAAAGCTTGACTTTGAGACATTATATGTCTACAAGCTTTCCCGTCGAAATATCGCGGCTAAGGGAAGGAGGGGCATGGTCTCGCTCGAAGCGCATGACGGAAAAAAGATTATGGTCAAGGAGAGGAATCCGTCGTCTGCAAAAGACTCCCTCGCATTCGAGGCAGACATGCTCAGGAAGGTGAACAGGATCGGCATCGGGCCGAGATTTATCTTTTTCAGGGAAGGAAGGCTTGGGATGGAATACATCGACGGCAAGAGGATCATCGAGTATCTCAAGGGAGCAAGCGCCAAGAAAGCAAAGGCCGTATTGCGAAATATCCTTGAACAGTGTTTCCTGCTCGACAAGGAGGGGATAGTGAAGGAGGAGATGACGAATCCCTACAAGCACATCATCGTGCGGAAAGGGATTCCTGTCTTCATCGATTTTGAGCGGGCGCGCTGCAGAGGAAAGGCACAGAATGTCACGCAAGCCGTGCAGTTTTTCCAGTCAGAGAGCATGCGAAATGCGCTTGGAAAGAGAAGACTTGCAGAGGTTTCCCTCTCTCTGCTGCAGGAATACAAGAAGCGTCCGTCGAGGACAGCTTTCCTTCGGATCCTGGCGCAATCTGATCTTGCTTCTTTCAATGAGAGATGTTATGCGCTGTTATCTCTAGTCCCACAGGGCAAAGTGACGACGTATGGCGCGATTGCGCACGCATTGGGCACAGGCGCGAGCAGGGCTGTGGGAAATGCCATGAACAAGAATCCGTACGCGCCGGAGATCCCCTGCCATCGCGTGGTGAACAGCGACGGGAAGGTCGGAGGATTCGCTGGCGGGACAAATGAGAAGATACGCATGCTGGAGAAGGAAGGGATCCATGTGAAAGGCGGGCGAATCTTATCCTTTGAGAAGGTCAGCTACGCTCTGGCATGACTGTTCAAGCCGCGTGCTCGCCATGCATTTCCGTCTCATGCTCTTTTTTTATTGCAGCCTTGATGTATTTTGGGAGAAAGTCATGCAAGCTGTACTTCTCTGCAAGGGCGAGGTATATCTCTGGCGGGAGAAGGCTATAGAGGATGTTGAGCTCCAGAAAGGATCCGCCGCTGCTCCTATATTCCCCTTTCAAGAAGCGCTTTTTTTCTGCAGACTTCTCTTCGCTCTCCCTTTTCTTGCCCAAGAATTGCAATTCTATCAATATGGTCTCAAGGTCTGGATGGACGCCATGCTCATTGATCCATCCGATCATGTCCGGGAGCGTCTTATCAGTATGGGCAGTGAGGTAGAGGCGGATGTTGTAATCAAGCCAGACCATCATCCGTCCTGTCTCGCCGTAGAGCGAAATAGCTATGTCGTAGGGATTTTCTGTGAACCTAGAATTCCTGTTCGAGAGAGGATGAAATTTTGCATCGGGTTCGGATGGGCCTTCTGGATTTTCAGGAGTGATGTCTCTCATCAGGAGAGGTGGAGCGCTTGTTGCTTAAATATGTTTAGATGCAGACCTGCATTCAAATCTTCTTCGTTGTCCCCTTTTGTCTGCGGGGATGAGCATGCAGGAAAGCCAGGCCGTTATTGATTATAGGCTAAGGAAATTTCGTTCACCAGACAGGCCCTATGCGCTCTTCATTGGATATTCTTCATTGGATATTATAATCAAAAGATAATCGAAACGCTGGCAGATATGTATAAAGCAACGGGCTGGACCGTCGATGTGGAAAGAGATAAAGACCCGAAAGACCCAGGATATACCTTCACGTTTTCCCAGCGTGCCCGAGGCCAGTTCGAGCAATAAATTGTAAGGGGATTCGCATCCTTCTGTAAAACCGGTCGCATTGAAAACATCCCCTCGGGATGCCTGTTGCAGCTGCTGCCCATCAGACCATTTTTCTGACTGACCAGTGCACCCTCATTGCAATCGAAGATTGCTATGAGTCCCAGAAATATCTGCATTTCTGTGACCGAGGGGACGCCCCCCGCACCTTATCGGAGCGTGATCTGATAATGGTTCGCCTTATGCTGCAACAGGAACTTTTCAATGCGACTGTAAAACCAAAAAGTTTATATATAATTAGATTATACATCATGATGGTGATACAAAATGCACGTGTTTGAAGCGGTCCCGAAGGAATGGGGAAATTCGATAGGCATCACCATCCCGCGGGAGGTGGTGGAGAAGGAGAATATTTCCACGAAGACGAAGGTTCGGTTCATAGCGATCGGGTCAGAGATGAGACTTTTGAAAAAGGAGTTCGGATCCCTGAAACTGAAGAAACCGACACAGAAAGCGATGGATGAGATCGACAAGGGATATGACTGACACAAGGATTTTCTTGGCAGATACCTATGCTCTCATTGAAATGGTGGGCGGTAATGCCGAGTATAAGCCATACTTGAATCATATCCTGATGACCACAAAATTCAACTTGATAGAGCTCTATTATCATTTTCTTCATGAGTATGGCAGGGAGACTGCTGACAGATATC
>JAGVFV010000185.1 GCA_020057445.1 archaeon
AAGATCAGGAAATACGTCGGTAATGAGGCTGGCTATTATTTTTACTGCGGATCGTCCCGGCAGATAGAATGCATAGAGGTGAACACATGAAACTCAAGAGACTTGGCATATTATCCTACGCAAAACTCATGGCACTTGGCATGGCCACATTCGGATTCTTCTACGGCCTCTCTCTTTCGCTCATCTATCGCTTCGGAAATCCGCCGGTGACACCAGAGGATGCGATCCTTCGAAGCCTTGGCTTTGGCCTCATCATCGTCGCGCCAGTAGTCTATGCCATCATCGGCATCCTCATCGGCATCGTGACAGCCTGGCTCTACAACATCTTCGCAGGATGGATAGGCGGCATCGAGATGGAGTTCGAGAAGAAATGAAATCAATAGCAAATTTTATATAGATAAATGGATATTTTGCTCTTATGGCAACTGCAACAGTCACCATTCCTCGAGAAGAGTATCTGAAACTGAAAAAAAAGGCAGAATTAGATGACTCTCTCCTCATGTCCCTTGTCAGAGGCCTTGAAGACATAAAGGCTGGCAAGATAAAACCCTGGAAAGGACAATGATGTCTTATCTGTCGCATCTCTTCTTCATTTCTTCCAGATAATAAGGAATAAGTTTTCTTATCGTACCGATTGCCTGCTTTTGATCTTTCTTGCCGCTCAAGGCAATGACAAAGACGACTATATATTCATCGTAAATCAGGTAACACATACGGAATCCACCAACTTTTTTCTCGCGAAAGAAGGAATAACCGAGCGGCTTGCCAACATAGGGGTTTGCTTCCAGCTGATCAATCTCCTTCGCTATCTGACGCTGGATTTCAGTATCAAGCTTGGAAAATGAACTGTCGAATTCTTTGGTCGTGAATATCTGATACTTCATTCCGATAGGGAATAAGAAAGGATCAGGAATAAAAAACTTACGGAAACGAAATTGTCGTCCTGTTCCAAGCAAACCACTCCCGCGCTTGCGCGGGCATAATCCTGCCTTTCGGCAGGCATACACTTGAGCCCAGGGCTCAAGAGAGAGCTGCCCGACAGGGCAGAAAGAGTCCGCCGAGAGGCGGAAAGGATTGCTTGAAATAGAGTTACCATCACTCTTCACAAGTTGATAGAAAGAATCAAATTCACAGAATTATGTATCTATCATTTCTATCTCAATATTGAGACCATCTGGAATCGGCACACGCATGACCAGGCGAAGTGCCCGTTCATCAATCCCCAGATCGATAAGGCGCTTGTGCACACGCATCTCGTATCTTTCCCAAGTGGCAGTGCCGTTGCCGCAAGGTCCCTTTCTCGTGCAGAGCTTCAGCTTCTTCGTAGGAAGAGGAATTGGCCCGCGCATGACAACACCCGTCTTCTCAGCGATACCTTTGATATAATCACACGTCTGATTTATCTTCCCGATATCCGTTGATGCGAGTTTTATCCTTGCTTTTTGCATGTGCGTACCCCATGATAACGCTTAACTTATCATGAAAAGGAAAAAAAATTTACATGGGCTTCTTGATGAGGTCCATGCAGAGTCCTGCAGCGACAGTCGCTCCTGAATCCCTGATGGCAAAATTCGCCAATTGCGGGATTTCAGACTTCTTCTCGATGACGAGCGGCTGCACAGGCTTTATCTGCACGATGGCAGCATCGCCGTTCTTGATGAAGTCCGGATTCTCCTGCACGACTTCTCCTGTCAGAGGATTGAGCTTCTTCAGGATCTTCGTGAACTGGCAGGCGACCTGCGCAGTATGGATGTGGAAGACCGGCGTATAACCGACAGTGATCACGCTCGGATGGTTCAGCACGATGATCTGCGCGGTGAATTCCTGAGCCACAGTCGGAGGTGCGTCAGACGGGCCAAGCACGTCTCCGCGTGCGATGTCCTTCTTTCCAAATCCACGCACGTTCAGGCCGATGTTGTCTCCAGGAAACGCTTCCTGCATCTGCTCGTGGTGCATCTCGATGGACTTGACTTCGCCGACGATGCCCTTGCCCTCACGGCCAGGGACGGCAATGACCTTGTCCCCGACCTTCATCTTTCCGGTCTCAATCCTTCCGACAGGGACAACGCCGATGCCGGTGATGTTGTACACATCCTGGATAGGCATGCGCAAAGGAAGTGTGACCGGCTTTTCAGGGACTTCAAGGTTGTCCAATGATTCAAGGAGGGTTGGTCCCTTGTACCAGGGCATCTTGTCCGTCCTCTTCGCGACATTGTCTCCTGGGAAAGCGGCCATGCTTACAAATTGGACCTTGTCAAGCTTGTATCCAACTCCCTTGAGCAGGGTTGAGACCTCTTCCTTGACCTGGTTGAAGCGCGCTTCCTTGTAATCGACGCCAGAGATGTCCATCTTGTTGATGCCGATGATGATCTGGTTGACGCCAAGCACCTTCGCAAGGTAGGCGTGCTCCTTTGTCTGCGCATTCACGCCATCGTTTGCAGCGACGACAAGAACCGCGGCATCAGCCTGCGCAGCGCCAGTGATCATGTTCTTGATGAAATCCCGATGACCAGGGGCGTCAATGATGGTGAAATAGTATTTTGCCGTCTCGAACCTCTTGTGGGCAAGATCGATCGTGACTCCGCGCTCCTGCTCTTCTTTCAGGTTGTCCATGACAAATGCGAACTCGAATCCTGCCTTTCCAAGCTGCTGGGCCTTTTCCTTCAGCTTTCGAAGCGCCTGTTCGGTGACATTCCCCGTGTCGAACAAGAGCCTTCCAACTGTGGTGCTCTTGCCGTGGTCGACATGACCAATGAAGACGATGTTGATATGTTCTTTTCCTTTGGCCATTTTTATACCCTCCTGTTATTTAAACATGAATGCTTGCGCCTACTTTAGAACTGATGCTCGAGAGGCATCTGCTCATTTCGACGGTACATAGGAAAAATAAGGGGTTTAAAAAGATATCGAAAAAATGGGGTCAGAACGCGGCGACCTGCGGCCAAGAGGAAGCAAAGCCAAGCAATCTGCGATCAGACCTTAAATGGCCGTCTTGCTCTATGGTCAGGTGCCGATCTTTCTTCTCAAAGCAACTGAAGCCCCCTTATCTTCCGGTAATGCTTCTTATTATTCGTCCAGAGGAGGGCATTGTTCGTCATGCACGTCGCTGCTATGAAGATATCATTGAAGGGGATAGGTTTTCCTTTGCTCTCGAGCTCTTTCCAGATGATGCTCGCCTGCCTTGCGGCAACTTCATCGAATGCGATGACCTCGACCTTGTCCCGGAATATCTCTACTGCAAAGAGATTCGTCCTCCTTAATTGCAATTCAAACAGGGTGATCACAGAGATGAAGACACGGTCAGCATCGATCAGGTCAAATGTCTTCGACACTTCGGGTTTTCCGTGGATGATGTCGATAGCGACATCCGTATCTAAGAATACCTGTCCGTCCACTCCTTCCACCCTCTATCCAATTTCTTCTTGATATCCTTCCACTCGTCATCCTCTTTCAAAATCCCGAATGCTTGTCTGAGCCCCTTTCCTGTCTTTGGCTTCTCCTTCTCAAGCATGCTCCTGATGACATCAGTGAAGCTCTTCTCTCCCTTCCTCTCCTTCAGTTCCTTGTACACGTCATTCCCTATCATGATGGTCTTTGCCATGCTCTGTATATGTATATACATATATATAAAGGTTATGGTTCACCTGCGTATGGTTCATATGCAGCATCATGCCTACAATGATTCAAATACCTTTTCGTACTTTTTTTTCCGGAAGATCTGCAGATTGAGAAGAATTCCTAAAAACTATCGATGCTGACTATCTGAACGTAATCATCTTTCATACTGTGCAAGGTCTGCTGTCTTCTCAGTCCATGCCTGTTCTTCGGTATATCCCCACTTCAGCCGTTCCGTCAACATAGATTCATTCCTGGTAAATGCGCCATTCTGGCTTTTCTTCCAGCCAAGGGCCTCTGTCCGGTCATTGAATGCGAGCGCATACTTGGCACCCCCGAAATTATATGCCTGGATTGCTGCCATGCAGACCGCCTGCCAGGTCTCCGGAGAAAGCCAATGGTGATCCCTGCTATACGCAGAGGATGCGTCATCCGTGATGAGGATCAATTCCGACAGCGTGAACTCCTCTTTCTTTGGCATATCTTCTGCCTTTGTCCCATCCATGAAGAAGTATCGCTGCGCCCACATCTCCTCTCGCTTCCCCTTCAAGTCGCTCGAAGCGAGGATGAGCGCTTCCTGATGATAGATGCTCTTCACCTGGCTTTCCGCGAGGCCGATAGCAGACATCCTCCTGGCGTATTCCTTACCGAAAACGTCATCTAACGAAGCTGCACGGTATACGAGCTCTGATGTCATGAAATCAGCGACAGTAGGAAATGCTGTCTGGAATGCCATTTTTTCCTGCTTTTTTTTCTGCTCTTGCAGGACGCGAGTCACAGCTGAATCGACATCGAGGCCGCTCTCCCGTAATACATGTAATGCTTCCTCTCCTATTTGGCTGTAGATGAATGCTCTCTGCCGTTCGATGTCATCAGTCATGGTGTGTAGAACTTCTTACAGATTTATATATTCTTCTTTTTTTCACTACTTTTAAATAATAATATGTTGTATACATGAAGTCATTTTATCTAATCTTCCCCTTTATCCTGAACACATTCACGTTCAACTCATAATTTATCATTCCCTAGTAGAAAAATAAAGAAAACTATAAAAAGCGCCATGCGCTCCCCCTTCATAAGAGGTGAGTGAGAGTATATACTATGAGCGATGAACCTGGGATGGAACTGTCTCCTGCAAAAAACCTGTTCACTGTCAGATATAGGGAGTGGATTGACAAGTATAGGGGACAGCATCCAGACTTCTCATGGGGACAACTCTCTCGGGATACGGGGATACTCCGAGACTCTTTTTCCCGGATGTATCGCTTCGGTGTCAAGAGACCATCCAATATACCTGTGAAGTCCAGAAAGATATTGTTTGCCCTCACCAATGATCCTCTCCTCAATCCGAAGACCTGGCAGGAATATGCCACTCTTGACATCGCCTCGCCTGAGGCACAGGAACTTATCAAACAGTACGGGAATGTGGTCTATGACGGCGCATCCCCTGTGCAAAAAGTCTCGTCTGCACAAAAAGAAGAAAAACAGGAAAGCAGGCTCGAACAGCGCGTCGCATCCCCTGATCTCTCCCCTCTCAGGAATGCTGTCGCAGACCTGCTGCAGGGCATTGACGCGGTCATGTCAGGGATCGACAACCGAGCGCCTGGAGAATATGCGAACCTCGCACGGGAAGACCCGTCAGCACTTGGCATGCAGATCGCATCAAAGGCATACAGCCTTGCCTACGCGCTTCTCGCAAGCAAGGATCTCCCGCCAGAAACAAGGACCAAGCTCCAAGAGCAGCTCCCAAAAAAAGATGTCAATGAACTCATCTACCTCCTCCACAGCATCCACAAGAACCCAGAGGAAATCATCCAAGAGGCGAAGGTCTTCAATACAGACATAAATCTTACAGGCGGACCCTACAAGGTGAAGTCATGAAAACACATAATTACAGGATAGGCGATGAGGCATTCATCATCGGAAGGACG
>JAGVFV010000018.1 GCA_020057445.1 archaeon
AAATCCCTGGACATGAATAAAGGCGAAGAGGCATTCCCGGAATACGTCTTTTTCAACGCATAATAACGGATATAAGGAGCATACGATTCATGCGTCGCGACCAGTTGCGCGCTTTTTGGGATCTCTCGTATTGCATGCACAAGATCGGGCGAGGGAGGCTCGTCCGCAAGGCGATTGGCATATGCTAAAGAAGAAAACAAGAGAGTGCAGCCGATCAGCAGGAAAGTCAATGTCTTCAAATGGAGTATTATCCATCTCCTCGACCATATCTGCACGAGGAATTTCCCTGCGAACAATGACAATAGCAGAAGAGAGAAACTTATTGCGCTTGGAAAAAAGAAAGAAGCGAAAAGAATGAGAAAAAATGCGATAATAATAGGAAGATACGTCTTTTTCCATAACGAAATTGCCCCTATTCCTCCAAGCACCAATATGGGAATGTCAAAACCGTACAACGCGCCAAAATCCACTAAGGGAAGCGACCAACCCGAGGGAAGCGACCAGTGCATGAACACTGCACCGATAAGACCTGAAACAACAATGAGTGGAAACAGCATCCAATAAAAACGGCCTCGACCCTTCTTTTCCAAATAACGCCCTGAAGAAAAAAGGAAGAGTACGAGCACCAGCAGAAGGCCGGACATCCAATCCTCAAACACCACGATGCCTGCAGTCAATGCCGACAGAAAAAAACCGCGCCTAACCAACATGCAAAGCGACAACATGCTCAATAAGAGAACCAATGCGAATGGGGTTACCGTAGAAAACAGAAAGAGAAATGCAGGAGACATGACAAAGACGGCAAGAATCGCGATTCGCTCCTGCAGCCGAATCCGAAAATGGGCGAGCAATGTCCAGAATGACCATACGACACAGACACCTAAGAACAACGGAAGTAGACGGGCAACAATCTCGAGAGGAAGCATCCGTGACAATCCTGCAAGAATGAAATCTGTCAAGCTCGTATCTCTCGACATTCCTGATAGCGGATCAATCCAGGCATTGCCACGCACGAGCATCGTCTGCCAAAGCGCGTCGTGCGTCCCTTTCCCTATGAGGAACGTGTTTTGGCCGGCAAGACGGAATATATGCGGCAAGGCAATCATCAATAGTGAAAAGAAGATAAGCACGAAAAATAGCAGCCTCTTATAACGCAGTTTCATTGCAACCTGCACCTGCTTCTATAGATTTTCTGCGACTCATTATACACAAGCTCGAAGCAACGCTCGTCTGCAAAATACGCGGGAACCTGCCCTGACCTGAAATAGTGGTCAGAAAAGAACACATAATCCACATCATACTTCCCAAGAAGGCGAAGCGCCCCTGTCTCGAAGCGGAGTGTAAAAATGGTCTTCATATCATCATACCGCACATCTACCTCGGGAATGAGCAAAAAATTCTCATCTGCGACGTTTTTCGTCCCTGCTATCGCGGTTACCGCAAAGCCTTCTTCTATAGAGGCGAGAAGGGTCTCATTTGCTGTGGCAACACTGTGCACGTATTCCAATGCGCGAACGTCGCCGGCAGAAGGGGCATGAGCACTCGCACTTGCGCCAAGGGACAGTGTCTCTGCCGCAGAAGTGAACAGAAAGACAAGGCCAATCACAAAGAAAAAAGGTATGCGCAACCAGGAAAATCTTGTTTTACTGAAATAGTCTGACAGTTCGCTCAGGGTGCAGCCTGCCATGATAATGAAGAAAGAGGATAAGAATGCCAATCCTGCCTCAAGCGGAAGCAACTTAAAAAAAAGCAGCATAAAAAAAGCGATCGAGAATGATACCACGTACAGGTATGATTTCTTCTTCTGCCGAAAGAGCACATGATAGATGCCAATGACACCAAAAAAGAAAGGAATGAAACCAACCAATGACACGATCTGCACATACGAGAGCTCCTGGAAGAAACTTGCCAGAAGATTGGCTGGCAGATTCTGCCAGATGACACTGATCCCGTGGAACAAGAATGCCTTCTTGTACAGCATGAACGTAATCCACATCACGAGGAACGTGACGAAGAGCAAGAGCTCATAATCCTGAGATTCAATGCGAAAACCCTCAAGCTTCATCAACAACAGCATGATCAGCAAGCCCAGGATGAACACAGAAACGATCGGATGCGTCAGCACCAACAAGAATAGGACACAGAACAGGAAAAATACGACCCGTCTCTGCCGCACGATGAAGAGCAAGTACACCGCAAGAAGGAAAAGAGGCATGGCAAGGCTGTATACCGATAGATTATTGACAGTCAAAGAAAAAAAAGCAGGGGTAAAACCTGCGCATGCGGCGCACAACAAGGCAATTCCTTTTTTTCCCGTCAGCAGCTGCACGACCAGGAACATCAAGATGACAGTCATCGCGGCAAGTATAGCCATACCCACCTTGACTGTCAGCACCATCCCAAAAAGGGCAGAAGCCAAAGCGACAAGATAGTAAAAAAATGGCGGAAAGAGAACCATCCTTCCCTGGTAACTCAACGGGTCAGCGTACAAGGGCAACCCGGTCTCCTGTATGTGCTCTGCCTGCCTTATGGCGAAATATGCTTCATATTGAAAATTTTCAGACTGATACGCAATCAATATGCGTGTCATTATCGTGATGACAACAAGTGCACTGAGCGCAAACCAATGCCAATAAGTCCTCATATAAGAATAAAAGCAGAGCAGGTTTTAATACGTTTCCTTCACTCTTCGTCTTCGGGGCTATAATTCGGCACTGCAGACTTGTTGATGATCATGATATCCCCTATGGACTTCACCAACGGATGAGGGACAATGACCCCTTTCGCATTCCCAAGGACCTTTGCAAGAAACGAGTTCTTTGTAGCCTTGACTCGCCAACCGAACACTTTTGACTGCGTGAGGATCGCCTCTTCGATATCGCCAAAGTAATCGCCAGAGTCAGTAAACACGCGCATGTCAAACGTCTCTGAAATCCTTTTCATCTTCAACATGATTCCACCTTTTGAAATTTCTATGCAAGAGTAATGAAACCTAAAAACCCCCTGATATATAAATTTATCTATTAGGTTTCGCGGTCTGCAATCAGCCTACGGTTCCGGCAACTGGCTACAGGCGTCCTCTGCACAACCATTCGACCAGACTCAACCGGCTAATATGAAACCCTCGCACTTCGTGCGGCCACCAGCTCCTCGCCAATAGCTCTTTTCTCCTCAAGGTCCTGCGTCCCCGATGGTCACGGCAACAAAGTTGCTGTGACGCTGAGAAGCTTCGCTTCCCAGCGGGGCGATCCCGCGCGACGGACAAGATGAGTTCTGTCGCCGTGGCTCGGCTGATGCTGGTGGCAAGGATTTCATATTAGCCGACTCAACCACAAACTATTTAAATACCGCAACAGACAGAATAAGAGAAAAAGAGGTGTTGACCATGGCTTTTGAAGTCCTATCAGAGGGGGGCATCCGCGTCATTCTTGCAGTCATCATTGGAACCCTTGCAGCAATCGTCTACAGCTTGCGCATTCTCGTGCTCCTTGAACGGCGCATGGCGCGCATCGATGAGAACATCCAGCGAATCACCCTCAAAGTCGCACGCGATGAGGTAAAGATACTCCAAGAAGAGAAGAAAATAGAGCGTGAAGAAAAGACCATCGAAAATCGAGAGCGGGATATTGAAAAAAGGATTGCCAAACGGCCGAAAAAGAGAAGGCGTTAAACATTCAGCTCTTCAAAGCGCAATCCCCGACGCTCGCAGATTGCCTTTGAGATGACATAATTCTTTTCTGTCTTTTCCAAATCCTCTGGCGAGACGAAAAACCAGCCCATTCTTCCGAACTTTATCGCAAGCCATGCCTCACAGCCAAACTTCTGGCAGAACGTGAGCAAGTCGGCAATCTCCGCCTCAGAGAAATACTTATGATCTGCAGCGATCGTCTTTACCTCGATTGCGATCTTCCGCAGGTTGTTTCCCGCGATGATGTCAGGGACAGGATACTTGATCGCGCCAGACCCTGCGCAGCGAAACGCTGCCCAGCCCGCGCCCCAGAACAGGTGGATGAGCTCACGCTCTCCTGCAATGCCTTTCGCCTTCCGGTTCATTTGATCTTCTTCAGGTTCTTATTCACGTCCTCATCCCTTCCTGCCTCTTCAATGATGATCATGCTATCATCCTCATTGAGGATGGTGTCGCCAGATAACTGGAACTTCTCTTCCTGGAAGAGGGCAATCACATTAAAGAACTTGCCTTCGATATCTCCAAGACGCTTTCCCCACAGATTAGGAAAATCAGAGACCTTCTTCTCACGGACATCGAATTGACCCTTGCCGATGCCGACCAGATTAGCGATAAGCGGCTCTGCGACCTCCAAGACGACATTATGCGCCGCGGCATCATCTGTGTCTATCGGAGTCATCTCCAACTGCTCAAGGATGGCCTTGGTATCATGCGTGTTCACCTTCACAAAAATCCTCGGGACGCCATATTTCTTCGCATACAATGCCGCAAGGATGCTTGTCTCCTCCCGCATGGTCGCTGAAATAAACACGTCGCAATGCTCAAGTTCCAGCTGATTCAGCAAGTCCGGATCCACAGGACTCCCATTGACGACGGTCATATCCCTCT
>JAGVFV010000063.1 GCA_020057445.1 archaeon
TCAAGCGGTTCTTGAGTCCTAACGAGATGGTTATCGTCGATTTGACCTTATCCAGTTCAGTGTTCATCATTGGATAATTATAGTAATTTAAGAAATTAAAAGCATTATCATATATAAATATATCGTTTTTTTAAGGCGCATTCCACATGCTTTCTAAAATTGACGCAATTTATAAGAAAGTACATATTTCCTTCAATCCATGGACAGACGATTTGTCGCACGGACGCTTGGCACAGGTATGATTCTAGGAGGTCTCATCGGCGCCCTCTATAGCCACGTCCAATGGAAGGAGATCGAAAAGCGTGCAGACATCGTGGAATTCCGCGGTCTTGAAAGCGAGCTCCTCGCGGAGAACCTGCTCGTCGAGAAAGATGGGAAATACCAGCTCAATCCACCAGACACGACAGTGACCCTTGACACATATGTTGTAGATATGTACAAGATTTGCGGATATAAGCATAATCTAGCAAAGATACCCCTCAAATTCGGCATACTTGAATCTGGCATGTACAAGCAGCGTGAGAATTTCTATTTGGGACTGAGCGGGATCGGTATGGTTCTCTTCGGCGCATCACTCTTGAGAAAGAAAAAGTGACCTATCCTTTCTTGAAAAGCCGCACAATCCCGCCGACGATCAGGCCAAAGACGAACCCGCCGATGTGAGCGCCAAACGCGATACCTGACTCAGTTCCAAGCGCTGAAGAGAAGATCTGGAAGACAAACCACACGCCGAGCATGATCCACGCATTGATCTTTCCAGCACGGCCAAATCCGCCCGATACATACACGCCAGCCTTCGGGAAGAAGACAAGATACGCGCCGAGGACCCCTGAGATCGCGCCAGAGGCGCCGACTGCCGGGATGGTAGAGCCGATCTCCATAAAATAGTGAGTCATGGACGCAGCAAACCCTGCAACGAGATAGAAAATAAGATACCTGATATGACCTAGCCTGTCCTCGACATTATCGCCGAAGATGAACAGGAACCACATATTGCCAAGGATATGGGCGATGCCCCCGTGCAGGAACATGCTCGTCAAGATAGTCAGGACCGAGAACGCGCCTGGCTTAAAGCCATACGTGTCGATGATGTGCTCGAATGCAGTCAGAGAAATGAGGAACACGATCACATTCAGGCCGATGATACCCCATGTAACGAAAGGGGTAGTCTTCCTCGGGTTGTCGTCACCGAGGGGCATGAACTGACCGAGCTTGTCCATAGATGCGGATTATATCTTTCTCTTTATATGTCTTTATGTCTTATCCTATCCGCGACACATGGTTCTCCTTTACCACCCTGATCACGTTCTCGACAAAGCTTTCCATCTTCTGCTCGTGGGAGACGATGATGATCTGCCTTGCCTTCAATTGCTCTAAGACATCCCTGACGCGGTCGAGCTGCTCTGAAGAGAAGCCGTCTGTCGGCTCGTCAAGGATGATCAATCCCTTTGTCTTTATCTCGTTCATGAAATCATTGATGATCCTAAACAACGAGAGGCGATACGCAAGAGCGACTGCCGTCTTCTCACCGCCGGAAAGCATGTCATACGCTGTCTCATAGCCGTCCTGCTCGATCAGAGGCGAGAAGTCCTCGCCGAGGCGCACCTTCAGGGACTCGTCCTCCATGATGATGGAGAACCATTCCTGGAAATAGGAATTGAACTCATTGTACACCTTGAGCAGGATCTGGCGTTCGATCGCGTCGACAAGGTCGAAGAACTGCGTGGAGAGCCACTGCAGGACATCGCTTAACCTCTTCTCCCTCTCCTTCAATCCTGCGAGCCGGAGCAGTTCCTCGGCAAGGCCGTCGAGCGTCTCCTCGAGGTTCCTGATCTCTGTCTTCACCCGTGACTCGTCGATCTCAAGCGCATGGAATCTAGACCGGGCATCCTCAAGGGACGCCTTCGCCTTCTTGAGCTCTTCCTCGATGTTCTTGCTCGCTTCTATGCGGGAGCGAAGGTCAAGGCGCCTCTTCTCTATGGCGACAGCAACTTCATCGGTCTTCTTCACCTGCTCTTCCAAGAACCGCACCCTTCGAAGTTTCTCCTCATAATTCTTCCTCTTCAATTGAGAAAGGCGCACTTCTTTTTCCTCACCTTCCTTTGATTTGAGCCTCTTTCTCTCTTCGAGGATCTCTTTTTGCAATCCCTCCTTCTCAAGAGAGAACTGTCGCAGGTGGACGAGCAGTCCTTCTATCTTCTCCTGCTCTTTCTTGGTGATTTCATCCTTATGCTCTCCAGTCACGTCCTGGAGACAGGTCGGGCAATGCGTGAGCTTTCCCACTTGCACAATCAGGTCCTCGGCGTGTTTCTTCTTCCCGTTCCATTCGCCTATCCTCTGGTTGAGGCTGCTCTCCTTTTCCAGGAGACTGTGGATGATCTCTTCGATCCCGCGGATCTCCTTTTCGAGGACGCTGCTATCCTTTCCCTCAGGAGGCTCTTCTCCAATCGAAGCCTGCAATTCACGGATGTCGTCGTTGAGACGGGTTTTCTGGTCGGTAAGTCCCTTCTTCTTCGTCTCGACGACCGCAAGCTCGCGCGCAAAGGATTCCAATTCACGAATCTTTGCCTCGTTCTTCTCCTGGTCATCGTGTTTTTCCATGAGGCTCTGGCGCGCCTTGGCAAGATTCTCTCTTAATCTCTCGTCGATCTTCTTCTTTTCTGCGACAAGGATAGTTTTCTTCTCCTTTTCCTCGACAAGCTTTGGCATGTCTGTCGTCCTTCCTGCGACGACGTCTCGCTCCTGCTTGATCTCCTTGATGAGGAACGCCGTGTTCTCCTTCACCCTCCTGTACTTGTCGATGTTGAACAGGCGGCGGATGGTCTGCAGGCGCTCTTCAGAAGACTCGAGGAGGATGTGCTTCATCTCTTCCTGCGGCGTGTACACGGTATATCTGTAGATCAGGGATTTTGATTTTGTCAGCAACTCGTCAGGATACCCTATCAGTTCCAGTATCTTTGACTTCAGCTCGATCGCGGTCCCGTCAAGCCGTTCACCGTTGACGATGACAAAACCTGCCTCCTGCTTGATGCCTTTCCCTCCTTTGAGCGTCCGATGGATGATGACCTCTTTCCCGTCGATCTCACAGTGCAATTCCACGCTGCCTTCATGCTTGCCATGCCGCAAGAGCGCGTTTCCAGAGACAGCGCCTCTGACAATGCCGAAAAGAGCGAACTCTATCGCGAGAAGTATGGTCGTCTTGCCGCTCCCGATATCTCCTGAGAGAAGGATAGACCCTTCAGGAAAGGTGATCGTCACATCATCATACGAACGGATGTGCTTCAGCTGCAAAGAACGGACAATCATACATGAGAGAGCGAAAAAAACTATATAAAAGTATTGGCTGCGGGCACATCCCACATGCAGGACATTGCCACACTCGCATTCACTTTCGTTTGGAATAGTTGAGCGACAAGGGGGACTTGCCCCGCTGGGAAACGAAGTTTCTCAGCGTCATAGCAACTTCGTTGCAATGACCTACGGGGAATGTCGCGTGTGGGAAAAAGATTAGAGTGAATGCCTGGCAATGTCCCGAGCGTAAGCGAGATTTGGGATGCGCCCTTGGCTGCACAATATATATAAAGGAAACCAATCAAGAGACGTGTATGCCTATTCAAGAGGCTCCAACTGAGAAGTTGTGGAACATCCCGCTTGTCAATGACACGTCAGCTCTTTTCATACTTCTCTCCAACCTCTTCACCCTCATCCTTGCCCTTGTACAAGCCTGGCATGTCGCGACAGTCCTCTTCATCTACGTTATCCAGAGCATCATCATCGGTTTTTTCACGTATATCAAGATACTCCTCTACAAGCCAGGGCCGGAAGGACACATCTCCAGCAAAGGAAAGGTCATCATCATGCCTTCATTTGTCGGAAAGATCGTCAACTTCTTCCTCGCGACCTTCTTTGCCATGCATTACGGCGGATTCCAGATTGCCTATCTCTTCTTCCTCACTGCGCTCGGATTCATGACAAAGATGCCGGCAAGCGACATCCCTGTAATACTTCTTGCAGGCCTAGGATTCTTCATCGCACACCTGGTCTCATTCATCCAACACAGAAAGGAACACTACTCACTCATGCGGACCATGTTCTTCCCCTACCTTCGCATCATTCCCATGCACGCGACCATCATCGTCGGTGCAGGATTCCTTCTTCTCTCGCCAAACGCAAGTCCTTTCGTCCTCACCTTCTTCATGGCGCTCAAGACCATCGCAGACCTCATCCTCCATAAGAAAGAGCATCAGGCACTAATTTTATAAACTCTTTCCGTCCACTTTTCACGTACAGTCCCGTATTGGAGCAGTCCGATGGTTTCGTCCATCGACACCGAAGTGGGTTTCGCGCCTTTGGCGCTCAAGCCCACAAATTTACGAAAACCAACAATATCACACTCAACAGCCCCGTAGTGTAGCGGTCAATAACAGCTGACAGCTGACTGAGCGCAGGGGTCAGCCACGGAAGGCGCATCTGCGCCTGGCCGCTTGGTTCTGACCGCTGAGCACAGTTTTGTCCGCGATGGCCAATCATTCTGGCCTTTGGACGGGAAAAGAATGCAGAATGCCGTTGACAACGACTGTCAGCTGCCCGCTCTGTTCTGATCCCTATAGAAAGCCAGAGACTCCGGTTCGAATCCGGACGGGGCTATGAGCGAAGCGAATAGTCACATACGGGACCAGAAATTCCCAATGGAATTTCTCAGTACCGGACGGGGCTATCTTTTACTGGGGTAATAGAGATAGGTCTCAATTCTTTACGCCTTTATAAAGAGAAACGGAAAAAGGTTACTGTTCCTTTTCAATGATATCAAGAATTTCTTTGAAATTAATTATTTTGTATTTTGCTGCTTTTTTGGCTGTTTCGTCACCATCATATGCAATGCCGAACCTGACTTTTTCAAAAACTTTTGCATCATCCTTTCTATCGCCTATGGAGATGGCCTCTTTAGGCGATAGTTTTTCCTTTTCTAAAATCTTCATGGCTTCTGTTGCTTTATCATTTCCAAACTTCAATATCTTACCAGTAAAAACTCCTTGTTTGACTTCCAAAACAGTTCCACCTACATAATCAAATCCTAGGTTGTTCTGAAAGAGTTTTGCTAACTGAATCGGAATATTTGTTAATAACATTGTCTTTATGCCTTTCGCTTTGATTTTTTGAATCGTCTCTTTAACACCGTCGTTAAATTCAAATTTTTTGTAAACATTGGCTAAGTCTGCAAGCTTCAAGCCATTCCAACAGGCATAAGTTTTTGTTAATAATTCTTCCATTGAAATTTCGCCTGCGGTATATTTCGGATATATCTCTTTATAGACCTCTCCTTTACCCAAATAATCAGCACCAGAATTTGCGCCACTACCTTTAACTAGCGTTCTGCTCATATCAATGAATATTATCTTAATCATAAGTTATAAAGATAATTGTCAACTTAAAAATGTTTCTGAATGTGAAAAATCATGACAAATGATGGATTAAGGGATTAAAAAGGATTAAAGATCAAGATATGCAAAGCTAAGCGTAAAAAATTGACCTCCTTCCCTATTACCCGCTATCTTTTACTGGTGACAGTTGACTCCATGCGGTGCATAGAACGGTACTGACTGTTTTTTTCGGCATATTTAAAATCATAAAGGTATTCCTCATTGGATGAATCTCAAAATCACGACGCTCGCCGGCCTCGCAGCGCTCGTCCTAGGCTGCGCTCCTCCGTGTGAGCGCCCTCGCATCCCTTGTGAAACGAGGCATGTACCTCACGAAAGAATCTATGATCGGTCTATATACTGCGAACCAATAGATGCAGGGAACGAGGCAAAACTGCTGATCTACGAGCAAGGAATGTGCGATAATATCACGGACAGCATGTATCCCTATGTGCTTGGCGAGCTCATCAAACGCTACGGAAGTTTGGAATTTACGCATGTCCAACCCGAGGAGCAAGAGCAGGCATCCATCATCTCTCAAAACCACAGGCTTACTGCATATGATCTCCGGAGAATACTTGGGGAAGACACTGATATTGCCTTTGTTGTCGAGGTCTCTTGCGCATTTAGGGATCGTCAATACGCAACTATCGATTTTAACACATGCATCATCGACCTGGACACAGAAACTCTATTGAAGGCAGGGACAGGACGATATGACTATCCTGTAGGCAGACCTGAGTACCATTCCCCTATTGTCGGAAGTCTTTTCGACAGGGATCTGTTTAATTAAGCTGCATCAGTCATCTTTGTGTTAAGCATTTCAAGGTGCAAGACATTCTTATTTCTTAGTACCTGAAGAATCTCGTTTTTTCTCTGTCCGCTGACTGGGCGCAGTTATCTGCCTTGCTGACCCGACGACGTGTTCTCTGTATCCTCATCACTGTTCTTACACGTGCAGTCTTTCTGTAGAACTCAAGGTTTGGATGGTGCTGACGACTCCTGTCAGATACTCCTTTACCCTTCTTTGGTAATCTGCCGGCTTTGCGGCGACATATGTCTGCATCGTCTCTATGAGTAATGTTTTCATGTCCTCGAAAGAGGCATACCCTTGCAATGCTTCGTAATGGCCTCGTACATGGACAGAGAGGTCGTGCTGGCATGCGCCATTCTTGGTGATCTCGGCCAGATGATACCCATATATCCCGAATTTGATGGCATCAGGAAACCTGGTAGGATGATGCAATAAGGTCTTGCCTAAAAATTTCAGATAATTTGGTCCCATCTGCTCGGAAAACAACTTGACTGACTTGACGACAGCCGCAAGGTCTTCTTTTTTCCTGATAGTCAAAGAGTGTATTCCTCTTTGATGCTCGAACATGGTCAGAGCCCGCTCAAAATAGCTTCCCAAGTCAGGAGCATAGAGCCGTTGCAGCAATCGGGTATATTCCCTTGCCAATAGCTCTGTATCTAATGTGGTCAAGAAATTTGTCGTGTCGCTCTGGGTGTTGCTCCCGTCGCAAGTCTTCGTTAGCCTTCCTTCTTTTTCCATCCTTTCATAGAGCGCAGTCCCAGGACCCGCCCGAAGCAGCCCGACCATCGCGACAGGAATGCCTGACTCTTGCACAAGACGCTCCTGCCATCTGAATATCTGTTCATCGTCTGAATCAAAACCTATGATGAAACCTCCGGTCACCTCCACATAACGCTGGATGATCTTCACCTTTTCGACGATCTCTTCAATCTTGCTGTCGGGGTCAGACTCTCTGCTGACATTGAACCTCTTCCCTGTCTCTGCAAGACTTTTCGGATTTGGACTTTCTATCCCTACGAAGATTACCTGTCCGCCGGCCTTGACATATTTTCCGAGCATCTCTTGGTCA
>JAGVFV010000180.1 GCA_020057445.1 archaeon
GCATTTCAGACCCCGGAAGAGTTCTCTATCATCAAGAACAGGGTATACAACATGCTGGTAGGGTTTGAGATTGTTGAAGAATACGCGAACAGTTGCGTCATCAAAAACGTCTCTGTCGATAATTCGTCGGAGTTCGATAATTTCCTGCGTAGAGCGTTTCTCACGATGATTGCCATGGCTGAAAAGACCATTCAGGCGGTGGAGGCGGACGATCTTGAAGTTTTTGATGAGATTCTCGCGCTGGAAGAGACGGCAAACAGGGTGACAAATTATGCGGAAAGGATTTTGAACAAGAACTACGATGCATCCAATACGTATCATTACATCATCACATGGCTGTTGGAGAGCATCTGCGATGATTATAACCATCTCGGCATATTATTGAAGGCGGATCATTCCTGCCGGAAAAATATGCTTCCGTTCTTGCAGAGGATTCTGGTATTGGTCAGGACTTTCTATGACTTCTATTACAAGTACAACGACAAGAAACTGGATGCCTTGAAAAGAGATGTGTTTCTTGCTGAACAGGAAATCATGGCAAGGATTGATGATGTAAATCAGTCTCAGGCGCCGTTGGTCTATGCCCATACGATCGTGCAGAGGATTTCTGATGCTATCTCATCAACTGCTTGCCTCAATCATTGATTGGACATCCTTTATTCGGCGTATGAGATAATCTCGATCTGTTGACGGAAGGATATCATCCAAATGAAGAACCGCGTCGATGCTGGTGCATATATGTCGTGCCGCACTCGACTTCCACGACGGGTGCGGTTTCTTCAGGACAAAGGTGAAGGCTGAGCGAATGCTGTTGTTGATCAATGCGGCATTCCTATTCTCATGTGGAAGGGTCTTTCCACCAAATGAGTGGTAGCATTCTTGGTAATGTTGCTCCATGAGCTCGCGTTCTTGTCCATCAGGCGGGGATGCTGCAGGGTAAAGGATGTGCAATCGATCCCTAGACTCTGTCGCCTGGTATCTGAGTTTAAAGTCATTCTGATAGGTGTTGCTGATGATGATATCTATGATCTGCTGGAGAGGTATTTCTTGGTTTTCACGAAGGATCTCTGCGATGAATGTTGAAGGGGAGAGTGTTGCTGCAAAAGGGATATCAAGGGCAATCCCTATGTTTTGAAGGGCGATGAGCGTATTACATGGCCAGGCATCTCGATAAGGCAGGCATGCGTATGAATCCAGATAATCACCGATGGAATAGGTCAAATGCTCCAATTTTCTCTCGGTATGGATGAATGTCTTGAATGCCTGGAATAATTTTTTTCCTGTTTGCGGAGGCTGCACATAGGATGCTGGAATGCACGGTGGATTCGCCTGGAAGAATGCTTGGTCCCGTAGGAGCTTCTTGCGAAGCTGGATCGTGATCTCCTTGCTTCTCTCCGTAGGATGATGCTCAAGCTCGAAAAGGAAGTCGAAGCAGTGGCAACCGAGTATTTCCTCTTCGACATAGAAGCGTCCGATGGCGGTGCCGAATGGTCTTTTCGGTCCGTCTGGGGGAAATGAGACGAGTGTTTCGAGGGCTGCCTCTTCTGGGTGTTGGTATTGCTTGAAGATGATGACCCGTTTGATGGGGCGTTGCAGAGGTTCGTCGATCGAGAAGACGTTTTTGGTGAGAAGTCCATCATAGACGAATATTTTTGCCCGTTTCTTCTTGATGATGAATTGAGCATAGGTTTCAAGGAGTTCGGCAGTGTGGGGGACCAGGGTTGTTTCTCCTTCAATTATCCTGGCGATGTGGCTGAAGATATTGTATGTCTCTTTTTCTATGATGGTCTGCGTGCTTTCTGCGCTTGTTCTCTCAAGATGCAGCTGCTTTTCGAGGATGAGTTTCTCTTGCCGAAGGATGCGGTTTTCGCGTTCGAGCTGCAGTATCTTGTCTCTTCGATAGAGCATATATGGGAAAAAAGGACCAGATACCCTCATGGACAGGCATGAGACTGTCTTTTTTTTTAAATGCTCTGGTTATATGGTGTCTTGTGTGTATTATCTCTGAAAAAAGTAGTTATTCTTCGAAATGAAACCCTGTATTCAAGGAGAGGTGATACTATGAAGACGGCGTTGCTAGTAATAGGGCTATTGGTCGTGTTGTCTGCGGTTTTTGCAGGGGATGAAAAGACTAGTTACTGGACATTTGATGAGACTGTGGCTGGCGTGCAGACAAGTGTTGGCGTGCGCACCATTTCAGAGGGTGCAAAGATCGGCGGTGATTTCACAAATTCGATCACCATCACCGAGGAAAAGACGGTCATAACAAAAGAAGCCGGGGCGGTGACATTCTCTGAGGATACGGAGATTGACTGCGAGCACCCGCCCGGAACGCCGGACCCCTGCAATTTTACATAATATTTTTTTCTTTTTTTTCTGCATGAAGCGCGGAGATGAAATCCAGCAGGTGGTAATCAGTGTATATCAAGGAGCAGTCAGATTGCGGGTTCCTTCTTGCTTCTGCACAGCAGTGTTTGATGATTCCCTGATACTCTTCCTCTTTAGATGCGGCTTTTCTGAGGAGAGCCAGGCATGACAACTCAGCAGTTGACCTAAAGAGATCATTTTCGCTCAGCCTGCCAAGAAGGTGGAACCCGTGCATGGCAATTGCGGCGGCTGAAGAATCTTTTGCCAATGGAAAATCTTGTATCGCATCCGGATTGATTATGCGGGGATCCTTGAAATCATAGAAAGGGATATGGTCTGGCGGGGTATTATGGATATAGTATCTGGCTGACTTCTGCGCAGCGTCCAGAAATTGCGCATCCTTGGTCGCAAGATACAGTTCTGAAAACCCTAATATTCCCCTTGCCTGCGTGCGGGAGAGGCAGGATTCTGGCGAATAGCCAACCCCCTGCAGAAGCGCTATCCTGCTTCCGGATTTCGCATCGATGACTGTCCCAGTGAGGAGCGAACCATCCTCGGAAAAGTTGTTCCTGAGGATGCTTGACGCATTTTCTCGTATGGAATCTATGTATTGGGGGTCGTTCGATCGTTGGTATGCCCAAAGGAGGAAAGGATGGATGAAGAGGGTGTCCGTGCGGATCTGATACTGGTCTGACGCGGCAGGCTTTCCGATGACCTGGAAACTTTTCGCGAAGGGATTGAATCGTTGAAGGAGGAGCCTTGCTCCTTCGAGGCCTCGTTGGAGATGTTCATCTTGTTTTGTCACCTCGTACGCAAGTGCGTATCCGTAGAAGCGGAATGCATTGAGGCCGACGAGGTCCTTTTCGGCAGGTCGTATGCGTTTTGTCCATGATTCTGCACGTTTCAGCAGTTGCTCCGATGGACGTCGTGTATACGCAATCCATAAGAGTCCTGGTCCGAAGGCAGAGCACCAGTCTGCGCTGTCCGCCGGCTGATATTTTTTCATGTCTTTAGGAATATCATAGGGAAGGTTTCCGGGGAAAGATTCGGAAAGGGGGATTATCTTTTTCTCGATGAGACGGTCAAATAAGAGGCAGAGAGCAGGGTCATGGGATTCGACGGCCTTATTGAGCGCGTAGGATAAGGAATGTTCGTACTGTCTCTTGAGGGAGAA
>JAGVFV010000193.1 GCA_020057445.1 archaeon
ATTCCTGTGTATTTCCCTTCGAGCGCGATGTCAAGGATGCGCGTGGGGTCGACGTTCTGCTCGTTCATGGTTGAGGGGCCGTGTTCTATGCCAAAGTCATAGCTGAGAATCAGCGCTCTCCTCTGTTTGAGGATGCGATCGTAATTGACAGACAATAAACCACCTCTTTTCCTCTTATTGCTATTCGGTGATTTTTATACTTTTCGCATTGGTTGAGGTTATTTGTTGGAAATGCCCCGTCGCGTATGGCGGTCGGGTTTTGGGCGTATCCGGACACAGGGGTATTTCCAACTTTAAGAATCCCAACGCAGATGATTTGAGGCACTACCTCTCCCTTCGGGACGGTTGGGATTTTTATATGATGTGGATCGGTTGTGCAATGGAGAATTGGCGGTATTTTGCTAAAATGGATGTATCTGCCGCGTTCAGATACCAGTTTTCTGTCAGCAGTGAAAATGCAAAGGAATATAAATGCAGACCTCTTTGCACATGGGTGTGAGAGCATCCTTACTCGACATAAAAGAGATTCTTGGTGAGAATTCGCTTGATCTGAAGTTCTTGCAGGAGTTTGTCTCTTCTGCACTGCTTGATCCGAGCGAGGATGTGCGGAGGAACGCGATAAAGATCCTCGAGGACACGTATCACGGCATCATCAAGAGAGGATTTTCTGTCGCGAACCAGCTGTTCATCGTCGTCGACTGCGAAGATATGCCATTCCTCTCGTACATCGGCGACGTGCCGTACAAATATTCCCATAATCCTGCTGTCTCGTTCTGCATTTAGAATTCTTGAGAATCGGTTTATGCCCTGTTGTTGCTTCCGAAGAGAGTTATGCGTCGTTTTTCTGCACACTTATTTAATTCGCACGGTTTATGTCGGAAGTTTATTCAAAAGATAGAAAATGATGAGTAGGGAAAGCGTGGCGAGTATTGAAACAGCAAGAAGGGCCCATTTTTGGACAGGGTGTCTTGAGAATTTGAAGATGAGAAATCCTAAAAGGATAAGTATTCCCAAAGGAAGAATAATTGGTATGATAATGAACAGGATAAGCGCCGGATCATACATCAACTCGGAAATGGCCAAGAATAACAGGAGTATGATGCCCATCAAGCCCGGGAATGCAAGTAAGAATCGATCCAATCTCATCCATTTTTCATCAGCCCGGAGGACCAAGATATAAGATCCTGCAAGCAACAATATCGGAAAGAGGAAGGAGAGCATATAGAGGATCAAAGAAAGAAAAGGATGTGCAGTATTCTGTTTCTCAAAAGTATCCTTGAGAAATAGTGAAAATGAGATGAGGATTGCACACACAATCATTACAATTCTCAGCAATCTCATATTCTTCCCGCACTCCCGAAGAGGATCATCCTTCTTTTGACCATCTCTCTGACCATCTTCTTTCCGTTTCCGCAGAATGATCGCACGTCGAAATCTTCAGGATGTTCCTTGAATGTCTGCCTGATCCCCGTCATGAAGCTGATGCGAAGGTCGGTGTCGCAGTTGATCTTGTTGATGCCGTTTGCGGTCGCGAGCCGTATCATCTCATCGGAGACTCCGCTTGCTCCTTTGAGGTTTGCGCCGTAGGATTCGGCAAGGGTGACTAGGTCTGCATACACGCCGGACGCTCCGTGGAGGACGAGCGGGATGCTGACCCTTGCTTTTATCTCTTTGAGCCGTTCGATGTCGATGTTCGAGTCTCCCTTGAACTTGTATGCGCCGTGGCTCGTTCCGATCGCGATCGCAAGGGATGTGCATCCTGTCTTTTTCGCAAAGGTCACTGCCTGTTCGACATCAGTGTATTTGTTGTGCTCTGCAGAGACATCGTCTTCGACCCCTGCAAGGACGCCAAGTTCAGCCTCGATGCCTATTCCTTTCCTCTTGCATAGCTTGACCACTTCTTTTGTCTTTGCCATGTTCTCTTCGAAAGGAAGTGATGATCCGTCGAACATGATGCTTGTCCATCCTGCCTTGATGCATGCTTGGATGATGGCAAAGTCTTTTCCGTGGTCGAGATGGAGCGTGATCGGGACATCTGGGTATGTCTCGCTTGCCGCTTTTGCAAGATGGTAGAGATAGGGTATCCTCGCGTATTTTATCGCGCCTTCTGTCGTTGCGATGATGACAGGGCTTTTTTCCTCTGCTGCCGCTTCCATTATTCCCTGCAGGACTTCGAGGTTGAGGAAGTTGAACTGGCCGACTGCATATCCTTCTGTGTACGCCTTTTCGAGGAGTTTCTTTCCGGAGATAAGCATCATTCACCTCTGAATATCGTTTTTTCAATCGGCCTTCTGTCTTTTGCAAGCATATGAAGTGCCGCTTTTTTTGAGAGAAGGATGTTTTTTGCGCCTTTGTATTGGATGGTGGATTCTGCCTGGAGCATACCAAGCTTGAGGGCGAATATGGGATCGTCTTTCATCAGGAGGCCTGCGCATAATGCAGAGGCAAAGGCGTCCCCTGCTCCTGTTGTCTCGACCACCTTGACTTTTGCAGGGATGGTTGAGTAGATGATGTCTTTGTGGAGGAGAGCCGCGCCGTGTTTGCCAAGCGTGATTGCGATGGTGTTGATGCCGGAATTGCGAAATGTCTTGAATTGTTCGTTGAGTGTTTCTTTTCCTGTGATGATCTTCGCTTCGTCTTTGTTGAGTATGAGGATGTCGAGGTTCTTTGCGAGGGGAAGGATCCCTGCCATGCCTTGTTTTGCGTTGTAGGTGCCTGGATTGAAGGCGACCTTGATGCCTCGTTCTTTGCAGAGCTTGGCAAGGGCGACTATCGTTTCGAATCCTTTCTCTTCGAGGCTTGAGCTGAAGAGGAGTCTTGCGTGGATGTTTGTCTTGTTTATTTTTTTGATGTCGAGCTTGTTTGACGCATCACGGTAGGTGAGGATGGTCCTGTCCTCTTGCAGGCTGTCAAGGATGACGGAGAAGTTTGTGCGGACATTGTCTTGGTAGCCGATGAAGCTGACTTTCTCTTTTTTAAGGCAGGAGAGGACATCGTCTGCCCGTCCGTCTTTCCCGAGGCAGCCGAGGTATGCTGTCTTGAATCCGAGGCGGGAGAAGGATACTGCGGTGTTTGTCCCTCCTCCGCCGATCTGGAAGTCAAGTTCGACCATCCGTATCTTGCTTCCCAGGGGATAGGCGAGGAGTTCTGCGTTGCCATCCGATGACTTGATCGTGATGAGGCCTGCATCAGACTTGGCAAACACGTCTTCTGTTGCAGAGCCGACAGTGATGACGTCATAGGTTTTCATGTTTCAGTGCTATCAAGACTCTGTTTAAATAGTTAATGATTGCTATAAAAGATGCCACTGTAAGCCATAATCCAAAAGGATAGATCATCGAGAATGGGGTGAAGGCAGAGTCCTGAAGTGTTTCAAAAAGTCATCCAGCCGAAGCGTATCCTTCTCGCTTCCGACAGTGTCGAGAAATCTGCGGACCCGCTGATAATCGGTTTCAGAAGTGATGAAGGAGAACAGCCTATGATAGTGTTCTTCGGAAAAGTACCAGCTTGCTGCAGGAGGCGTCCTGTAATTATGGTCTGCCGTAGTGAGACGAAGGACGATTTCAATCGATCCGACCGGTCTTGCGAGCTCATGTGCCTCTGACTCGCCGAGAAAGTAATTTTCGAGCGTGAGGCGGCTTCCATCCCCAAGCGTCTTTTCTTCAAGAGGCTGTCTCATGACCACTCACGAATGGATACGGATTTATAATGGTTGCGGAAGAAAAGGTGTCTTCTCTCCATTACCTTTGAAGATCGAAAAAAAATGAAAAATATGCGTCTAGACAGAGCTGCTTGCGATGATCTTGTACATCCGATCATCGGTCTTCATGATAACATGCTCTGCTACAAGTGCATCAAGCGCCCCTTGGATCTCTGCGTCGCTCAGCCGCAGTTCCTCATTATTGAGGATGACTCGTCTCGGAATGAGTGCAGAATCCCGGATCCCGTTGTTGAATGCCTGCTCGACTACTGCTTGTGGAAGAGTCTCGTAAGGGCAATTATTATGGTGGGTGAGGTATGCCATGCCGGGAGAGAATGGTCAAGGATACATAAACCTTTTCTTTTCAGTATTCTCCGATCTTCTTCACAAGAAGTGGTTTATCTTCCGATATCTTGTGCCTCCCATGGCGGAGCATCACCCTCAAGAAGCACGCGCGGATCATGGGTTCCTGCACGTCCTCCGTGCCTTGATGACTCAATTCCTCTCAGTTCGAATTCTCCGGTGACAATATAGTGTTCGTCATCTCTAATATAACAATACATGAGGCGGACGATACTAATATTTGGGATAAAATATTCTTGGTCCCAGAGCAGCTTGTAGTGAGCATATCCTTTGAAGAGAGGAAAGCAAGAAATTCCATCGTGTTCCTTGAGGTATGCTTCAAGGTCTCCGTCGCGTTCAGGAGTGTACCAGATATTATTGCTGGTCATGTCAGTATTCCCCTATCTTCTTCTGTCCCTGTGCCCGCTTGAGCCTGTTTGGCGGGTGCACGTGGCGGAAGGAGAATCCCCAGTCGTTGAGCATGGAGAGCGCGTTTGCGCTGATCTCCGGCGCTGCGATGATGCCTCTGCATGCGGTGATCCCTTTTGCTTCCTTGATCTTCTCGACGTACCTGCGCAGCTGGGTCACTGCAGAGAGGTCTGCGCGGTAGCGCTTGCATTCCACGACGACAAGCGTCCCTGTCTTGTCGTGGCCGAACACGTCGATGAATCCGTATCTCGTATGCTCCTCGCGGGAGAGCGGCTTGAATCCTTCCTCGACGACGGAGGGGTTATCGTAGAGATAGTCCGACATCTCGCGCTCTGTCCCTGATAGCTCGATCCTTTTCCCGTCCTCGAGGCGGGCTGTGTTGTAGAAGTGGAGCTTGTTGATCTTCAAGGAGAGGTATTCTTTCAGCGCAGGGTTCTCGCTTTTCATGTAGAGCGTCTCCCCGTCCCTGACAAAACTGTGTTCTGACTCTGCCTTCATGTAGTTGACTGGCGCTGATCCGAATGGCTGGTGGATGAGGAGTGTCTTGTCAGGCTTGATGAGAATGATCCGATCGCCGTCGGGAAGGTGGCTCTCTGCACGTCCTTTATAGTCGATCTCGCAGTTTGACGAGAAGACGATCGTCTCGCCGCGCTTGATGGCACGGTTGAGGTGTTCGATAAAGTCATCCATAAGAAGGAGAAAAGAAAAAGGGTTTAAAAGGTTTTACCAGCGGTCTTCGTCGTCTTCTTCTGCTGATTCGTCATCAGGATCGTCGCTCACTAAGTCAAGATCTCCGCTTTTCTTTTTCTTTGGTTTTGGCATGCGTGATACCTCCGTTTGCAGGCCGTATCGGTCAATCTTGTATTTAAGTTTTTCTATGCTCTCCACCTGAGCTCTGCCCTTGACTTGAAGAAGAAGAATCCTATGACTAGGGAGGTGATGAGGGGGGAGAGCCAGAACGGGATCTCATGGCCAAATGCGTCAAGGAGCATGATGATGCCCAGGAAGAGTATGGAATACATGGCCCCGTTCTTGAGGTACCTGTATTTCTTGACATTCTTGATGTTCCGAATAGTCACTTCCCGGACGACGAATGCGCCAAGCCCGTTTCCTATGAGGATGAGGGGGACAGAAAGTGTGAAGGCAAAGGCGCCAAGGACGCCGTCGATGGAGAATGTCGCGTCGATGACTTCAAGGTAGAGTATCTTAGAGAGGTCTGACTGCGTGGAACTCATGAGTTTCTGCTCGTTCTGTTCCGCATTCTGTTTGAATCCGTGGGTGATGAAGAAGGCTGTGGAGCCGACGACCGCCCCAAATGCCATGTATGGGTTTCTCTTTAGGGAGAACCAGACAAGGCCTGTGAGGAGGAGGGAGACGACTGCGTAGAACCATACTCCTTTTGCGAGGAAGAATTTCTCTCCCTTGATGCCGAAGTTCTTCGGCTCGAGGAAGAGCCAGTGGAAGAAGAGGAAGACAAGGAACGTGCCTCCGCCGGAAAGGAGGACAGGGGCTGACGCCTCTATCGCCTGGTGGACTTTCGGGTCGTTGCTGAAGGTCGCGGTGAGCGCCCCCCAGACGCCAAGTGACGGATTGACGATCCAGATGATAAGCCAGGGAAGGAGCCCCCTGATCATGAAGACGGCAAAGATCAACCCCCAGAGGAGGAACCATTTGCGTGCCCTCTGGGACATGGTATTGAGCACTTCTGCGTTGATGATGGCATTGTCGATGCTCGAGATGGTCTCAAAGAGGCAGAGACCGATGACCACGACGACAATGGTGAAGATGTCCATCGAACATTATCGATCATATTTCCTTAATAAAAGTATTGCTCTAAAAACACGAAAAATAGCAAAAAAGAGCATCTGTAGCTACTATATGATGGTAAAAATCGAAAGATTTAAATAGGTGAAGTGTCTAAAAAAGGGAATGATACGGCAAATAGCACCTATGACTCTGGCATTATTGGTAGCGTATACTGCAGGAGGCTGTAGGGAGAAGAAAGAAGCAAATCTTGTACCTCCTGTGATCAAATCGGCAATCAGCGCATTGTATGCCGCCACATCAGATACTAGTGCTGCAGCGGATAGCACCGATTCGACCTTGATTCCTGAAGAAGCAAAGACTGCTTTCCAAGATATCATTTCAGGAGATGAATCGGAGAATCCATATGTTGCGCTTGAAGAGAGAGTGCGCATGACTCCTGAAGAGATCAGTCATGCGAAGTTACGTGGAGAAAAGTCTTATTCTGAAGAGCAGTATACTGTTGTCGTCCGTTCACTTGACGCGAAAGGAACGTCAATCACGATAACCCACGTCAACGCGGGGGGAAAAACCATTGTAGACACGAGCTATGTCAGAGCAGGAGATGCCGAGCTTGTCCCTCACGACGGCGGAAAAGGAATAACCTGTATTTATAGTCCTGAAAAAGAAGGCGAAGAAGAGTTCTATATAATCTTCCGAGAGAACGAGGGTATTTTGCAGGTCACAGATAAAGGATTTGTGTTGCCTGGTGATGATTAAGTGATTCTTTCTTGATTTTGCACAAATTGGTTCTGGTCTTGCTGGGGGATAGTATCGATACTGTCCTGCAGCCTGAGGTCTTGACGGGAGGTTGATCCCAGATTACCTCCTGGCAAGAGAAGCATGAGCGGGGCAGGCTCGTGGGAAAGGTGCGTCCTCCAGTTCTTTTGAGGGGTCCCGCCCCTATCGACGTAATTGAATAAATTGAATTCGTTTCCTTGTTGGCGAGACCAGCGCGTCAGGCGATTGTATGCTTTCTCGCCTAATACTTGTCTTGCATCTCTTCCTTCACCTGTTAAGCGATTGCGAAATATGTGCTTTATATCTCCTGCCTCTGCAATCAGGTGGTCGCTATCTACTGCGCCGCCTGCGATATCGTTTCCTTGCGGGGTTCTTCCCTGACTTTCGAAGGTGATTTCGTCATATTCGTCCTTGCTGCATCCCGGGCATTGCAGGAACATGAGATGTGTTCTGTATTCTTTAAAGTCATAGAATGTCTCCCGTTCAAAGATGCGAAGTGCAGTCGAGCTTTCTGCAAGCCATTCTTGCGGTGTGATGACGAGACCCTCCCTAAATCGCGGATTATCAAAGTTTGATGGGGTGAATGTGGGAATGTAGAGTTGGTCGCGAATTTCAGTTATCAACTCATAATTATCCTCTGATAGCTGATTAGAATTACTGAAGAACAGGTCCCACACTGGTGCGAATTCTTCTCCTCCAGCTATAGCGAGCCGCCAGTCTTCTCCATTCGGATCGACGTATTTCAGAGGATTGTTGTTGACATAGGTGTAGGAAGATAAGGGTCTTTGCACAGGGTCAACACCCACGAAAGAGCCGATCCGGGGATCATAATACCTCGCCCCGAAATAGTACTTGGAATCGTCAAGCTCCTTTCCTGTGAAGAGGTATTTCTGGCGCCCAAAGCTCGTGCTTTCTATCTTGAGTGTCTTTCCGTAAGGGTATTGTGCTGTCCTGCTCTGCAGGGCTCCTGCCTGGTTGGTCGTCAAGCTATTGCTTCCAAGGAAGTCTTGATAGTGGTAGGTCATTCCAGAAGTCTGTTTTGATGCGATAAGTTTCGTACCATAGACATATGTCGTGCCGCCGGCAACGAGGGGCAGTTGGCCTTGATCAGGGACGCTTTCCTGTGTCGATGCAGGGATGGCGATGAATGCTTTTCCTATCATGTTCCGTGAGAGGAATCCGAAGAGGAGGAGAAAGAGGACAGAGAGTCCGAGTGTGACAATGAGGAGTAGGCGCATGGCATCGTATCTTGCTGTCCTTGTTTTAATATGTTTTGCTCTGATGAATCTGGTATTTTGGTCAGGTTGATTAGAGATGATGAGGCAGTGACGCGAAACAGAGCAAGAGTCGTGTTTTTGCGCTTGTTTTGCCTTTTTTCCGTAACGAAAATTTTTTAAAGAAATGCAGATTTTTTTTATTGACAGGAAAGAAGAAGGGCATGTCAGGAGTTTTCTTCTGAGGTCTTTCGTGAATCGTCGAAAGGGAAAAATGAGAGGCAATGCATAACATTTATAAAATAAATGTCATTACCCTAAAGTTAAGAAGGTGAGGTGTTGTTTACGGTAATTCAAGAGAATACTTACAGAAAGAAGAAAAAATGCATTTTTTACGCAATTGGTGTGACTTATGATTCGGGATTATCATCACGGGGAATTTTCATGGAAGAGAGGAAGGAAAAGGCTCCTTCGGATCAAGGAAGAGAAAGGGCTGAAGGTGAGCGTCGGCCTTCCTGTATTCAATGAGGAGAAGACGCTGGAGTCAGTGATCAATTCTGTGCAGAAGCTGCAGAACGAGGGTCTTGTCGATGATATGATGGCATTTGATTCAGGGTCTACTGACGGGAGCATGAAAGTCTGCAAGGCGAAGAAGGTCCCATATGTCGTCGATACTGAAGTCGCGGAGGAGTTGAGTGTCCGCTTGCAGCGGGGCAAGGGATTCAATCTCTGGGCAAGCACGCATTATCTTAAGGGGGATATCCTCGTGTGGATCGATACTGATCTTCGGTATATCAGGCCAAGAATAATCCTTGGCAACGTAGGGCCGCTTATCGTCGATGACGAGCTGGTCTTTGTCAAGGGCAGGTATCGCAGGCCTGAGATGGACAATAGGGTCACGAGATATGTTGCAGAGCCGCTGCTCTCCATGCTCTTTCCTGAATTGAATGCCATCATCGATCCTCTCTGCGGACAGTATGCGGGAAGGAGGTCAGAGCTCAAGCAGATTCCGTTTGATCCAAGCTATGGATGCGAAGTGTCACTCCTTGTCAACATGGTCGAGAAATATGGCGCTGAGAGGATCGCCCAGAGTTATATCGGTCCTCTTAAGAACAGGATCAGGGATACGACATATTATGGCATCATGAGCGCGGAGATCATCTATACGATCCTGCAGGCCGCAAGGAAGGCAGGAAGGATCAACTTCAATGGTAATATCTCAAGGACACTGGTGCAGATGATCTCGCGGGATGGAGTGCATTTCGAGCCTAAGGAGTATAAGATAGACCATTCCAACCTTCCGACGATGAAATATATAGAGGATAAACTGACGTCAGGAAAGAGTGTCACAAGCACTATCCAGTCTTACGCTAACGACAGAAATGGTGGGTGAAAAAGAAGGGTGATCGATTGGGACTATGCATACGAACGTTATCCTTGCACCGCATCCGGACGATGAGCTCATAGGGCTCGCAGCGCATATAGCTTGCGCTCCTGACAAATCTTCTTTCAGGATAATCTATGCTTCTAATGGGGCTCCAGAAGTCAAGGAGTGGTATCCGATTGCAGGGTGTGAGACTCCGAAAGATTATGCGAAATTGAGACAGAAGGAGGCTATTACTGCTCTTGAAACGCTTGGTATTTTGGAATCTCAATTGTTTTTCTTGCAGTTCGCAGATCTTTCTTTGGCAGATGTTGTGGAGGATCTCATGATTTCTCTTCAGGGCTGTTTCTTGAGCTTGAAGCCTGATGCGGTCTACCTTCCCGCTCTTGAGAAGGGGCATCCTGACCATGACGCGACTCATATCGCAGGGTATGTCGCTGCAAAGAGGGCTCAAGTTCCTCGCATCTTCGCTTTTAGTGAATACACGCTCATCGACGACAAAGAGACGTTCAATGCATATCATGACGTTCCCGGCATTCAGATCAAACCAGAAACGACGGTTCTTACGGATGACCTTCGGGAAAAGAAAATCAGAGCATTGCGAGAATATGCGTCCCAGTTCGACGACTGGATGAAGAGATACGTCGCAAACTGTGACAGGGAGACGGTGTGGGAAGTGCCGAAGTATTCCCCGGAAATGATTGAGGAAATAATTACCCACATTGATTCGTACTATGACAGGATGTATCCGCTTCCTGTCCATTCGAGCGATATCGATAGGAAATTATTGGCGTTTGTAGACGAGGCATTAGGATGAACTATGCGAACGAGTTTCTTGATTATGGAGAATTCTTGGAGGCTGCAAAGGGAGAAAGGTCTGCCAATAAATATGTACTGCCTGCACTTTTGCATGCCTCTGGAAGATTTATGGAAAGGTCCAAGTCCCCGCTGTCAGATAGAGTCAGGGAAGTGGTGATTGATGATGTCCTGTTGTATGCAGGCCAGCAGCCATACATAGATTATAAAATGTCCTGGATCCCGAGCATCAGGGACCTGAGTGAGGCGAACAGGACGCCAGGATATGCTGGTTTTTTTGAGATTCTGGATTATGACCATGTGGATTCTGATGTTCCGATGACCCGATCCGCGATTCCTTCTATCCAGCCTAATGGGAGTGCGTACGAATGGTTTCGGTTCTTGAACGCCAAGAAGTTCTCAAAAGGGGATCCTCGCGATATTTCAGCGCCTGATCGGCAGACGCTTGAGGGAGTAATTGATTTCTTCGAAAAGAGGATTCAGATGGCGACCAGGCCCTCATCAAGGCAGAAATACATGGCAGGTCTTGAGAAGGTTCGTGAAATGTATGCGTTTGCACATGGACGTGCGGAAAATTATTCTGATTTTAATGCACTATGCACGGAATATCTTGTCAATAAGCTTGCAGGCTTTCAGGTTCTCTTCTTTAAAAGTTCAGATTTCTTTGGCGAGCCGGCAGTTACTGGAGTCGTGAAGAATTATTATGATTATTTGCTTAGCAATTGGGGATCATTTGTCGACATTTTCAACAAGAGCATCATTTCGGACGAGGAGGTGAAGAGTGCGAGGATTCCGCAGAATCCTGGCGATAAGTTTCCCGCATTTGTGACGGTCGCAGGGAAAAGAAGCAGGTTGTATGTGCATCGCCAAGGTGAAACGCTGTTCCTAGCAGACATCTCCCCAGCAAAAGGCATCGCCGAGGCAGGTGTCGTCGTCCCAGTAGGGAGCAGGATGTCTCCAGATACCAAAAATCTGTTCAATGAGAGATGGTCTCCTGATTTTTCCACGAGCACGATTCTGGACAAGGAATTCGGTTTTGGAGGATTGCTCTGCGGATTTTCATCACGCATTTATGCGCGAGCGCTCGGATTCGTAGAGCAACACTTGCGTGGGAGGACTTTGATCCCGCACTTCGAATCTCAGGGCAGGGGAATCACCGACGATATTTTTATAAGATATTTGGATG
>JAGVFV010000100.1 GCA_020057445.1 archaeon
CTGCGCCGATGATGCCGATGTTCATCTGTTCTCGATCCTCCGAAGCGTGAATAGGTCTGAGTTGTTGATTGTCGGTGTGAGGTCCTCCCACTTGTCGTTGATGTGGAGGAATTTTCCGCTGATGCCGTCTGTCGTAAGCAGGAATGCGATCAGCGCAGTTAGCCGTTTTGGGTCTGCCCATTCCCGCGGTGGCTCTTTGTAGGTCTCTTGTTTCCAGATGGCTGTATTGTGCGCCCCTGGCGCGATTACGTTGATGTCAAGTTCCGGGTATTCTTTTGCGAGTGTCTCGGTGAAACGCACGACCGCTGCTTTTGAGCTGCCATAGGCAGTGTGCATGGGAAAGGGATATGCGCTTCCTCCGCCAGAGAGGTTGATGATCTTTCCTCGCTTGTTTTTCAGGAGAGTTGGCATGGTCGCGTGGCAGAGTGTTGCAGTGCCGTTGAGGTTGATGTCGATGGTCTGTTTCCACGTGGCTAGGTCGCATTCGTGGAATCTGCCAAGGGGTATCATCCGTCCTGCGCAGTTGATGATCGCCTTGAGTTTGGAAAGGTCGTGTTTTGCAAGCTCAGTCTGAAGTTTTTTCTCGTCGGTGATGTCGCAGGCGACGGTCTTCACATGTGGTCCTAACTCTGTTTGTGCTTTTGCGAGCTCTTCTGGTTTTCGTGCGATGAGGATGAGTTCATAGGAAGATAGTCCTTCTGCTATCATCTTTCCGATTCCTCCTGACCCGCCGCTGATGATGATTGTTTCCATGATATTCATGTCGTGTTGTGCCGTGTTTTTTTTGACCACTGTTTTGTTTTCACGTCCTGATCGCCGTCTGACCACCGCATTTTGTTGGCAGTTTCTGACCGCCGCGTTCTGTTAGCAGTTTCTGGTCGCTGCGTTCTGTGAGCAGTCAGCAGCATTACACATTAAGTAATACCTTGCTTCCTTCGAAGTCAAAGGCAAAGCGCACTTCAGTGAGACCTTCTTTCTTCATCGCCTGCCGTAATTTTCGCGAGTCATTGGTGTAGAAGAGGAGGAATCCCCCTCCGCCGGCGCCGATCAGCTTTCCGCCGATAGCCCCGTTCGCCCTCGCAACATCGTACCACTTGTCGATGTCAGGGTTGGACATATTTGTTGCGCGCTGTTTCTTGAAGAGCCAGTGCTCGTGCATGAGTTCGCCGAATCGTTTGAGGTTTCCTCCCTCGAGCGCCTCTTTTGAGGCAAGGCCTATCTCTTTTACCTTGTGCAGGTTCTCTATCATGGCGGAATCGTCGCGCTTTGTCGCGTCATCCTGCTGCTTGAGGACGCTTCCCGCGCTTCTTGTGAATCCGGTGAAGAAGAGGAGGAGGTTCTCTTCGAGGTCGATGAGCGTCTCGTCAGAGAGCTTGAGCGGTTTTGCGATGACGTTTCCGTCGCGATCGACTTCGAATTCAGTGATGCCGCCAAAGGTGGCGATGTATTGGTCCTGTTTTCCAGTCGGTTCTTTGAGGATGTTCATCTCCACATGGCAGGCGAGTTCTGCGACCTCTTTTGGGTCAAAGTGATCTTTGCGGAATGTCTGGAGCGCACGGATGAGTCCGACGCCAAAGGATCCGCTGCTGCCTAGACCCGTCTTTCCGGGGATGTCTGCCATGCTGGAGAGTTCCACGTTAGGCGGTATGTTGAGAAGCTTGAGTATCTCCCTGATGAGAGGGTGTTCGATGTCGTCAATGTTCTTTGTCCGTTCGATCTTGGAATACCTGATGATGTATTCGTTGACGAGCGGGTCGTTGAGGGTGATGTAGACGTACTTGTTGATGGCGGCAGATATCCAGTAGCCGCGGTGTTTCTTGTAGTATGATGGTATGTCTGTCCCGCCTCCTCCTAAGGGGATGCGTAGTGGCGTCTGGGTGATGATCATGTGGTCGCACCTCGTAAAGTAGGAATTCTTCCTACCTTTTTGCAGTTCTCGCTACTTCTTTATATATTTTTCGATTTTGTCGTCTATACTTGTGTCACTTAAAAGTGACGCAAAATGACCGCTGTTTTTATATATTCCTACCATTTCTTACCTATTATGGCAAAGTCCAAGATCAGCATCTCTATCGATGAGGACGTGCTCCGTAGGGTCGAATCGCAGATGAAGCGCGAAGGCACAAGGTCGCTTTCCGAGGCAATGCAAAACTATGTCACTCTCGGTCTTATGCGTGCAGGTATAAAGACAGCTGTCCTGCTGATGAGGAAGCGCGATTTCCATCTCCTATTTGAGAAGGTTTCTGGAAAGTTCTTGATCGAGCAGCATCTTGATTTCTTCGACAAGAGCGGGATTGAGCAAGTCTATTTCATCACATCGCATAACGAGCGTTTGAAGGATCTCAATACCATTATCGAGCGCCATAATATGGGCGTGCATTTTGTCTATGAGGAAAAGGAGCAGGGAAATATCTCTGCCCTGCGCCTTGTGGAGAAGAAGATCTTCGAACCCTTCCTCCTTGTCTATGGCGATACGTATTTCATGTTCGACAGCGCACGGATGATAGAGCGGCATTTCCTCTCAAAGGCGCTCGTGACTGTCGGCCTGTACGGAGAGAAGCCACAGAAGACGTGTTCTGTCATCACCCTTGACGGCGATGATATCAAGGAATTCAAGAAAGGCGTGCAGAAGGATTCCTTAATCATCGACATCGGTGTCTACATCCTCAATCCGGAAATATACAGGCAATTCCGCCCAGATGACAAGAGCCTCGAGGCTCACGTCTTCCCGAGATTATGCGCGCTTGGCATGATAAAAGGATATTTCATCTACGGCGAGCACAAGCACTTAGGGCCGGAAGTGTGGGATTGAACTCAGTGGTTTTTTCGTGCTTTCTTTAGAATGTGCACTTCTCCTTTTTTAGCGTCGACTTCGACTAGGTCGCCGTCTTTGATTATTTTTGTCGCGTTTTTTGTCCCGACGATGCAGGGTATGTGAAGCTCTCGTGCTATGATCGATGCGTGGCACATCATCCCGCCCTCGTCAGTGACGATGCCTCCTGTCTTTCGAAGGAGAGGCATGAGCTCGGGATTGGTGCTTGCTGCGACAAGAATATCTCCCTTGTTGAATGTCTTTCCCTTGAAATCGTTTGTCAATATCAATCGTGCAATCCCTCTGACAGTTCCTGCGAAGGAGACTGTCCCCTTTATCTGCACGTCGTGCTCTTTTTCCTCTTCCAGCTTCGCGATCAGGTCTTCTGGTTTTTTTGTCCACTCCACAAGCTCTTTATTGTTGAAGCTCTGATAGATGAAAAGGTGCAGTTTTCGTTTCTTGCGCCTTTCGTCTATTGACTTGATGTTGTTTGAGAGCAATTCGGATAATGTGACGAGTTCAGCAGCTTCGGATGGGTTTTTGACCCCGAGCTCGGCCAGCCTCTTTATGGCGAGGGGTGTTATTGCCCCGTTGATCAGCCGGGGATAGAATGATGTTGCCCGCAGCCGTTCGCATGGACCGGTCACCTCTTTGTCTTTCTTGTCTTCAGAGGAAAGGTGGTCGTATATCCAATAGGGGATGAATCCCGCATGGAGGGCATTGTCGACGTGGAAATCGATCTCTTTTTTTAGGGAAAGGAAATTCTTGGAATTTAATTTTTTCCTTGCTTGCTCATTTAATTGGAATCCCTTCCTAAAGATATCCTTTATCTTTCGCTTGTCTTTCGAAAGTGTTTCCATCGCCTGCTGGAATGCGTCCAATTGCCCTTTGATCCTGTAATTTCTTACGACGCCCGGATGTGTCTCGACCGAAAGAGAATAGGGCATGTGTGTTCCTATGACTTCATGAAATTCCTTTGAAAGGAACCAATGATTCCAGATTGAAGCGCCAAAGAGCGAGAATGGACGGGTGAGATAATGCGTCCAGTCGAGGGAGATTGTTTTCTCATCAAATGCAGAAAGCGGCTTGGCAGATTTCATGATGGCTGTCCGCGTCAATCAAATATAAATATGTTTCTGAAATTGGAATAAAATGGGCATTTGTGCTATTGACTCTAGCGAATGATAAGTTATTGTCTCCTTCTCCATGCTCATCATAACCATGTCTGCTCGTAGTAATATCTTCCAAGTGTATGCTTGATGTAGTCTGCGTATTTGAATGTCTCTGCCCGATCTCCCGGGATGTGCAGGGTGTTGATGAGGAATGAAAAGATGATGGGGAAATGGGTGGTGCCTATGGAGATGGTGGTCTTGGACGGATCTGATGATTCTTTGTCTATGAACCAGTGTTTTACAGAGTCATTGACAATTTTTCCATTTGGCGTTGCTGCCCAGGCTGTCCAAGCTCCGTGTGCAGGATCATCATTTTTGATGAGGCCTCCCGAGATATACTCGTCTTCTTGGAACGTGAGGGTGACATTCTTTCCGTACATCGGGTTGATGGCGTTGATCTTCAGCTTGATGAGTTCTGCGAACAGTTTTGTCCTATGGTAATTCGAATATAAGAGTTTCACCTGCACAGGCAGGCTGGACATGAGTATTTCTTCTTCGATGATCTCAGCGAATGCCTTTGCCTGGCGCACACCTTCTGGAGACAATTCACGTCCGGCCGAGGATTCCGGGCCTGCCAAGTCTGTCTCCATCTTTTCGGGATGGCGGACGAGGTAGGCGGAATTGCATGATGAGTATGCCCTGTATTTCTGGATGAGGAGAATTAATGTCTGTTGCGTATTTTGGGAGTCTTGTCTTCGGATATGTTCTCTTGCTGTCCGAAGATCCTCCGATATTCTCTGCAGGATGGACAGCTGGATCGGATTGATCGAGGCATTCCTCCTTTCTACATGCTGGCCGATGCATGTCGCAAGATCCTGTACAAGCCTGTCGATCACAGGATATTGTATCGGGCGCGTCTTTAGGCCCTTTTGTATGAGACTCAACTGCGCTTCTACATTCAATAATTTGTATGATGTCATTTTCTTCTTATTATCCTCACTTTTCCTGTGTTTGCGTCGACTTCCACAAGGTCGCCGTCATTTAATACTTTTGTCGCTATTTTTGTACCGATGATGCATGGTTTTTTGAGCTCTCGGGAGATAATTGCTGCGTGGGATAGTATTCCACCTTCATCTGTTACTATGCCTTTTGATATTTTTATAAGTGGGATGTCATGAGGGTGGGTCATTGGCACTACTAAAATTGCATCATGAGGCATCTTACATTTTTTTAATTCTCGTATTTTATGAACAGTACCAGTTATTTTTCCGCCAAACGCGGATTTGCCGCGTATTTCTTGAATGCCTGTTGATTGTGTCAAGAACCGTTTATGTAGATGTTGTATGACTCCTGACTCGGAGATGACAGTTTCCTTGTCATCTTTGGATGAGTAGAGATAGAAATAACCCTTTTGTCTCCTTTGCGATTCTTCTTTTTCTAGGGGTAAGAGTCCCAGTGTTTTCTTTGACAGTATTTCTTTGTAAGTTAAAAATGCAAGTAATGACGCATCATATCCATTGGCTTTCCCAATTTTTTTAAATCCCGTTGTCAAAGCTTGTTCAATTTTTGGATAAAGTTCGGTTATAATCTCTCTGTTTTTTCCAATTTGACGTATCTGTTTATTGGTTAGATTTGAATGGTTGTTATCGCCGACGAGTCGCCAAAAGCAGTTGTAGAGTCCAATATGTGCGATATATTGGGGGTAAATTTCTATCAGGTATTTAGTAAAAAATTTAGGATCGCGATTGATATTTTTAATAGTGTGCACGATCCTTTTTCGAGTCTTATTGTATTCGTTCATCAATGGAGATAAGATTTCTTTTTCAAGATTTTTCCTTTTGGTAATCAGTCTTCCTATCTGCTTGATGACCTCTTGCTCATTAAGAAGGGAATTCCATTTGTGGACATCACCAATTCCTGCGACAGTTCGGTATGATATGCCTGTCATTTTCTTCAAGTGTTTTGTATATGCAATTGCGATACAACTGAGAGTGAGCAATGATAAATTCCTTTCCGTCGCTGCTTGAAGGCCGAATTTTTCAATTTGATTAATAGTTATTTCGTCACATGTTTCTTTTTTCCCTCTTGATAGTATCCTCACCACTCCGTCATTCGCATCGACTTCCACAAGGTCGCCGTCTTTCAGGACGTCTGTCGCTATCTTCGTCCCGATGATGCAGGGTTTGTTGAGTTCCCTGCTGATGATTGCCGCATGACAGGTGATCCCTCCTTCGTCAGTCACGATGCCTCCGGCCTGTTTCATAAGCCTGATGAAGTCAGGAGTGGTCATGGGTGTGACAAGGATGTCTCCTTTCCGGAAATCATCCACATGGCTTGAGGTGGCAAGGATCCTCACTTTTCCCCTGACCTTTCCTTTGTTGGCTATTGTCCCCTTGATTTCTGTCAGGCCAGCAGTCTTTGCATCAAGCTGTACACCCTGCTCTTTGACGAAATGCCTTCCTGCATCTTCTGTGTAGCATGTGTTCTTTCCATTATTTTGGTTGATGACAAAGTATGATGAACGCGATTGTAATTCTTCCTTCACCCCTTTCACAAGTCGTTTATCCTGAAGGTCATGGAGTCTTGCAAGGTCGATAAAGCGGGCCTCGTCAAGTGTGATGTGCAGTCGTCTGGCGAGTTCTCCAAGTATGATTGTATTGACAAAATAGCAGGCTTGTGCATGATACATCTTCCTGTCATCCTGCAGAATGGTCACCATCTGCACGATCTTGAAGAGGCGGCTCATGTCATCTCCGAACTTGTACTTTTTGAGGAGCCTCTGCTGCGCGCCCCTTATCTCTTCCACTGAATGGAGTTCGTGGCCATCGCGCAGGGCTTTCTTTACAAGAGCAGTCACTCGTGGTATTGTCCAGACTTCAGGGCCGACATATTCGTAGGGGAACCAAAAATATCTTTTTGAAAAATGGCGGATGGCTTTCTTCACTTCCGTGGATCGCATGCCTTTCTTCTTTGCCAATAAGACGATATGATGGAATTCTTTCTCTTCCGTATTGCTATAGGATTGAATGGAAGGCAATAGCATTATTTTCGCGATCTCTTCTCGGTCCTGCTTGGAATATTTTTCTAGGACTGCATTTACCTTTCCTTCGAGGAGCTTTTGAGTGAAGATCCAATATATGCCATTTTTGGCGATGAATTCGCCATATAGCCGGTCGAATTCTGTGAAGAACTCATGGAACTCTTTTATTGACGCTTTCTTTGCCCTTTTTGCGAAAAGTTCAGCACAGCGAACAGACCGCTCCCCTGCATCTATTCCTTCTTTTCGAAGCGCATCAAATGATCTGATATTCTTTTCCAGCTTGTTCAGCGCAAATGTCCCAAGATTCCTCATGACTTTCGCATCCCATACGACTGTGTACCATCCTTTGTCCCAGATGTTGATGATGTCTTTGGTGTCGATTCCAAGGGCGTCTTGCACTGGCCAGGAGAAATAGGAATAGAGTGGCCAGATCGCAGGGATGTAGCGCTTCCGGACGACTATCCACTCCCTCTTTTCTTTCTCTGTTGGATCAGTCTCTGCGACTAAGGTTGTTACCGGC
>JAGVFV010000178.1 GCA_020057445.1 archaeon
ATGGATAAAGAGATGAAATTGGAGAATCCCTATCTGCCGCGACCGTACACGGTCATAGAATATTTTCGGGAGACGCCTGACACGTTCACGATAACGATCGACATGGGGGTAAAGCACGATCCTGGCCAGTTCGTCCAGATGTCCCTTCCCGGGATCGGCGAGGCGCCGATAAGCATCTGTTCTGATTCTGACAAGTTCCTCAAGCTCAACATACGCGAAGTCGGCAACATGACAAATGCTCTTGCAAAGCTCAAGGAAGGAGATACTGTCTTTGTGCGCGGCCCGTATGGCAAGGGGTATCCGATGGAAGAGCTGAAGGGGAATGATCTCATCATCATCGGCGGCGGCTGCGGCGTCGCCCCGTTGAAGGGCATCATCGATTATGTGGAGAATCATCGTACAGACTATAAGGATGTTCTTCTTTTCCTCGGTTATCGAAGCCCTAATGATATCATTTTCCGAAGGGAAGTGGAGGAGTGGCAGAAGAAGTACAATGTGCGTGTGACTGTGGACAAGAATGATCATGGTGAGTTCTGCTATAATGCGAAGACAGGATTTGTCACAGAGTCGTTGAAGGCAGCTCCATTGTCAAGCAACGGAAGTGTCGTCTTCATCTGCGGCCCTCCTGTGATGATGCGCTTCGTCACGCAGATCCTGAAAGAGAAAGGATTCCATGACGACCAGATATTCATCTCGGCAGAGCGGCTGATGTATTGCGGGGTCGGCGTCTGCTGTCACTGCATGATCCATGGGAAGTTCACCTGCCTTGACGGGCCGGTCTTCCGGTATGACGAGATAAGCAAATTCAAGAATGATTGAAACACGATGAATTATAACATTCAAGACAACTATCGAACGGAAAAAATGCTAGCGAAGAGAAAATCTTTCAATGCAAGGCATATCAAGCCATGGAGAGTTATCAATAAAGAAATTATGCATGCGCTCGAATTGGATGGAAAAGAGGGCATTCTTGATATCGGTTGCGGATTTGGCGATCTTCTCCAGTATCTGAAGGGCCAGGGTCATGAAGGGCGCTTGACAGGGATCGACTTGTCGGACGGCATGATTTCTTGCGCTCGTAAGAGATATTCTGGCATCACATTTATGGTTGCGGATGCAGAAAAGCTTCCTTTCAAGGATAATTCATATGATGTTGTCATTTGCAAGCATATGCTGTATCATGTGAACAGCATCCCTAAAGCAGTTGCCGAAGTTCGCCGCGTCTTGAAATATGAAGGGAAATTTCTGTTCACGCTGAATAGCTACGCAAATCATTCGTCTGGCAAATTTGACAATCACATACAGGCCATTGAAAAGATGCTTTCAAGAAAAAAGATCGAGACTTCACATCGAATTAATATGGAAAATTACCATCGCTATGTTTCTTTATTTTCTCCACTATTTGAATCTCGAATGTACGGATCGATCCATCTGAAGACCGCATCCCCGTATGTTGATTACGTGCGGACATTCAAACATTTTTTTTCACCCACGCCTTCAGATGAAGAATGGGATTTTGCTCTTAGGAAAATTCAGTCCAAGGTTGAAAAAGAAATAAAGTCGAAAGGCGCTTTTGAGGAAGTGCGTGGGAAAGGAGTGGTGTTGATGCAAAAATGACAGAGCGTAAGCTGAGTGTCGGATTTTATGGTATCACGGGCTGCGCAGGATGCCTGCTCTCGTTCATATTCAATGAGGACGAGATCATGGACATGGTGAACCTCATCGACCTGAAGGCATTCCCGTTCATCAAAGAAGTGAATCCTGACGACAGCTTCGACTGCGTCTTCATCGAGGGTCTTGTCGCGAGCAAGGAGGATCTGGAAGTCCTCAAGAAGCTCCGGAACAACGCGAAGGTGATGGTGGCTCTTGGCGCGTGCGCATGCACTGGCTGCGTGCCTGCGTTTCGTCATTTCACGCTGAAAGAGAATTATGAGCACCTGCTGTACAAGAAGGATGAGAATGTGGAGGATGTGGAGCCGACGCCAGTCGATTCACATGTGAAGATTGATTTTTACATTCCTGGCTGTCCTCCTGACAAGAAGGAGATTCTTGCGTTCATCAAGGATGTCGTGAGGGGAAAGATCCCAAGGCAGCATCAGAATCCAGTATGTCATGAGTGCAGGCAGAACGGCAACCAGTGCCTTCTCGATGTGGGTAAGCCCTGTATTGGCCCGATAACTACGGGAGGATGTCATGCTGTCTGCATCAACGGCGGTTTTGAGTGCTGGGGCTGCCGTGGCCCGACTAAGGACATGAACCTGCATCTCATGATCAAGATCCTGCGGGAAAAGGGTTTTGATGACAAGTTCATCATGGATCGCATGAGGACGTTTGTCGGCTTGAAGTTGCCGATGCTCGAGGACGTCATGAAAGAGACGATGAAAGAGGCAATGGAGAAAAAATGAAAGACGTCGTGGGGAAAAAATGAGGGAAATTACGCTCAATCATATCACGAAGATAGAAGGTCATGCGAGCCTCAAGATCGGCATTGAAGAGGGCAAAGTGAAGACGTGTGAGCTCTCCTCTGTCGAGGGAGCACGCTATTTTGAGGGCATTGTCAAGGGCCGACATTTTTTCGAGGCGCACGAGATGACGTCGCGTATCTGCGGCATCTGCAGCTGCGCGCATGTGATCGCCGCGATCCAGGCGATCGAGAACGCGATAGGGTATGTCCCTTCAGAACAGACAAAAGAATTACGTGTCTTGATGACTCTTGGCGAGCGGATCAGGAGCCACGCGACCCACCTGTATTTCCTCGCTCTCCCTGATTACACAGGATACGAGTCTGCCCTTGCCATGGCAAAGAAGTACAAGAAGGAATTGCAGACTGCCCTGCACTTGATGAAGGTGGGAAATCTCGTCATCAAGACGCTTGCGTCAAGGGACCTGCACCCGGTGAGCGCGACTGTCGGCGGCTGGCTGAAGCTTCCAAGGCAGGAAGAATTGGACATGCTTCACGATGGGCTTGTCAAGGTGAAGGCTGATGCTGTCGCAACATGCGACCTCTTCTCTTCATTGTCCTATCCTGATTTTTCCTCAGAGGGTGACTGGTTCTCCTTGCAGGATGAGCATGCGTTTGCCGTCCTTGAGGGCGATTTCGTGTCAGAGCATGCTCGTTTCAAGAAATCTGAATACCGCAATTTCATCCGTGAATACCACGAGCCGAGGTCCACGTCGAATTTCGTGGTGAAGGGAGACCATCGGTACATGGTCGGCGCCCTTGCACGCCTGAACAACAGCAGCAGGCAGCTGTCAAAGGATGCTCGTGATATGCTGTTGAAGTCCCCGATACGGCTTCCGTCAAGGAATCCGTACCATAACAACGTGGCGCAGGCGATCGAGCTTGTGCACTGCGTTGATCATGCAGTCTCTCTCCTGGAAGATCTTAAGGTGAAGCCTGAGAAGCACGCCTTTCCAAAGCCAAGGGCAGGGATCGGGGTCGGCGCGATTGAGGTTCCGCGCGGCACGCTCTGGCATGAGTACGAGATAGATGAGAAAGGGGTCATTGTGAAGGCAAATATCATCACCCCGACAGCGCAAAACCTGCTCAACATCCAGGAAGACATCAGGATGAGGCTTCCTGCGTTATTGGAGAGGGAGAAGGAGGAGATAGTGACTGATGTGGAGAAGCTCATCAGGAGCTATGATCCTTGCTTCTCATGCTCTGCGCATTTCCTCGAGGTAAAATGGGTGTAGACGTAGTCTGCGTCTTTGGGAATGAGTTTTTAGAGGATGACTGCCTGGCAGGCGACGTCGCAAAGCATATTGACGCGACAATCGTGCATTGCACAAGTCCGGATGATATCCTCCTTGTCGAAGGGAACATCGTCATCCTCGATGTGGCAAAAGGTATCAATGAGCCGGTGCTCATCACTGACGTGAGGCAGCTCAAGACGAGGAATATGATCAGCCTGCATGATTTTGACGTGGGTTTTTTCCTCAATCTCCTTGAGGAGCTTGGTGAAAAGAAAAGTATAACAATCATCGGCATTCCCATGACGGGTGATCCGAAAGAAATTGCACAAAGGGTGGAACCATGGATAAGAAATTCGGTTTGATGCTTGTCATTGCAACTGCGCTGATATCTGGAGTGTCTGTCTTCATCAATGTGTGGGCTGTGAATGGCTTTGATTCGAGCGTGTTCACGTTTGCGAAGAATGCGCTTGTGGCGATCCTCCTCTTTGCAATCATCCTCGGACTTGGCATGTTTCCAGAACTCCGGAACCTGAAGAAGAAAGATTGGAGAAATCTCGTCATTCTCGGTCTTGTGGGGGGGTCGATCCCTTTTCTCTTGTTTTTCAGGGGCATACAGATAGCAGGGGCTTCTGCAGGATCTTTTTTCCATAAGCTCTTGTTTATCCCAGTGATCATTTTTGCTTTTCTGTTCTTGCGGGAGCGTCCTTCTTGGAAGGTCGTGGCCGGTGCGCTGTTTTTGGTCGGAGGGATGTTCTTCCTGGTATTGCCCAAATTAGCATGGTCTTCTGGTATCCTGATGATCGGTGGCGCAGTCCTCTTCTGGTCTCTTGACAATGTCTTTGCAAAGCATCTGCTCAAGCGACTGTCTGGGAATCTTGTCGCTTTCGGAAGGATGTTTTTTGGGAGCGTCTTCATGCTTGCCTTTCTAGTGATGGTGGGAAAGGGGAGGATGATCTGGTCCATGTCTTCAACGCAGTATGTCTGGATCCTGTTGACAGGAGCCTTGCTTCTCTTGTTCGTGCTGACGTATTACAACGGATTGAAGTGGGTGAAGGTGACGACTGCCGCAAGCGTGCTCTCTCTCGGTCTTCCTGTTTCCATATTCCTTGACTACGCATTCCGTGGCGTCGCTGTCACATTGCAGTCTGCGATGGGGATTGTGCTCGTGCTTGCTGGCGTGCTCTTCTTTATCATGGCGGACTTCCCTGAAGTCAGGCCGGTGAGTGCAGATGGACGGTCTTGAGCTTGCGATACGGTTCTCGTACGTGACGAATACTCTGCATTATTGCGGGCCGAAGGATGCGGAGAACATCTTCATCAGGTATCTTGAGAAGAAGGACAATGCTGATGCTGTGCGAAAGGCGCTCATCCGCTTCGAAGGGCTCTTTCCGTATTTCTCGACAATTGCAAAGAGGAATAAGAAGGAACTGCTTGATAAGGATGTTGTCGAAGCATATTGGATAGGAAATACTCTTCTTGATTCCATGACGAGAAAAGACAACCAGGTCATCATTGAGAAACTGATGAAACGGGGCTTGCCAAAATCCATCGGCGGGCGACTCATCAAAGAACTGCCAGAAGGGTTTGTCCCCCACCATTGCTTCAATGTATTCTATGTTGGTGTGGGGCATACGACAGGATCAGTGGAGACCACGCTGGCGAACATGAATAACTGCAGGCCTGCCTGGGGGACTGTCGTCGAAGTCATGCCAAATGCGGCTATCGTAGACTCGCAGTCCATCATCATGAAGAAAGGAAAGTACGTAATCGGTCCTGATGAGGCAAAGACTGCAGTATATTTGGAAAAGATGCTGCCGAAGGTGAAGAAAGGCGATGTTGTCGGCCTCCACTGGGGGATGGCATGCACTGTCTTGAATAAGACGCAAGCTGCAAACTTGAAGAAGCACACGGAAAAAACGCTTACGGTGCTGAATCATGATAATCCGCCGCGCAAACAATAGAGACGTCGAAACCTGTATCGTGCTTGGGCGAACCCCGGAATTCACGACACTTAACAGCATTTCTGATAAGGATGCAAGGATCTATCTCAAGGAATTCTATAGGAAGGGCATTTTCCTTGTCGCAGAAGACAAGGGAGATCTGCTTGGCTTCATCGCTGGAGAACGGATGCTCTTTGACTATCTCTGGGTCGATGCGATCGTCGTGCGAAAAGACTTGCGCGGCAAGGGAATCGGCTCCAAGCTCTTTTCAGCGCTCAAAAAAGAGGCTACATTAGCAGGTGTCAAGCATTTGTACCTTGTCGCCCCTCAGTGGAAGCCGAAGACTGTCGCATTTTACACTAAGCAAGGCCTGAAGAAAGGAAAGAATTTCGTCGAATTCAGTGGAGACTTATGAACACGCTTCCTGATAAAGCTTGAGCGCTTCTTTTGCCTCTTTCTTCTCGACTTTTATGGCGACTATCCCTCCCTGGATGATGACATAGTCGCCGACCTTGTATCCTTGTTCGATGATCTTGCCGTTCCTTTTTTCAGTACCATAATCAACAGTCGCAGAATCCTTGCTGATCTTTACGATCTTTCCGGGGACGGCAAGGCACATTTATTCCACCGTCACCTTGAGTATCTTGATGTCTGTGCCTTCGGTGAGTGTCGGCACGCTTGCGCATTCAGGGCATTCGATGAGGAAGGAATCGTGTCCCCGTTCGAGGATTGTCGGCTGCCCGAAGTAGCCGCAGGGGCATTCGCACTGCGCTTTCTTTTCTTTGACTGTGATCGTCCAGGGTACGAGGCTTTTCAGGCAGGGTATGAGGTCTGTTGCAGGGACGTGGGCGAGTTCTCCGATCTCAAGATAGAGTTCCTGCACCTTCCCGTGCTTCTCAGCCTCCTTGATGATGCTATTTGCGATGACGGTCTCGTGCATGGAGTATGGGATGGTTTTGCGGTTTTTATGTGTTGTGGTGTTCTGGGCAGTATCTTTAAATACTCGTGAGAAGTTGATTTCTTTTATGTATGAAAAGGTCATAAAGGAAATGGTGCGAGAGCGTGCGAGAACTCTTGGTGTCGTGCCAAAGGACATCATGATATCGAGGCTTGGCATGGGTGAGAATAACCTGAATTTCCTGGTCATTACGGGCGGAAAGAAGTTCGTGTTCAGGATCGGCTTGCGGTCTAGGTTGGAATCGAACATGGCGCGGGAATTTAAGGGGTTACAGATGCTTCCGGAAGGAGTTGGCCCAAAGCCCCTGTTTATTGATCGATCAAAAAGAACCATTCCTCATGTCTTCTCTGTCCTGACCTATATCGAAGGCAAGAAAGCTGACCATTGGACAAAGAGGCATCTGTCCTTGCATGCAAAGAAACTTGCCTTGCTGCATAAGAAGACGTTTCCTTATGCAAGTGATCTCAGGAGAAAGTCTCCAAAGATAAATTTGTATCGAAAGTTTAAGAGACACGTCTTGGATGTCAGCGATGTATTGCACGATCCAAGCGTATTGCATGATCCAGAAGTCAAATCATTGCTCCCGAAAATGTCGCAGTACATCAAGGAAAATGCGACATTGGTTGATTCCGTGACTCGATTTTCCGTAATTCATGCGGATCTTGGTATCGATAACATCATCTTCTTAGGTGATGATGTCCATTATATTGATTGGGAATGGATGAGAATATCGGATCCTGCGATAGATCTTGCCCGCTTCTATTATGAGGATTTCGGTTTCCTTCCGTGGACCATACAACTATCAGGCAAAAGGTTTGATTTTTTCATTTCAGAATATGAACGGTATAGTCATGATAAGACGGTCCGCCATCGTGTCTCCATCTGGAATACCTATTTCCTTTTTACAGATATGCTCTATAACAAGTGGAAAATACGGCATTATCATGGAGAACAGACAGGACTGTCAAGGGCAAGATATGGTATCGCTGTGAGGCTCGCGATGGATTCTTTGAAAAAGAGATTCTAATGTTTCTTTATCCACATCTTCTTGAATAATGGCAGTGTTAACGTCGAGAGCAGGAATGCGAGCGCCGGGACGAGTGAATTCACAAAAGGGTGGGGAAGGTCTGCTGCGAGGAAGAAGATGACGACGACGATGTACGTCAGGATAGCAATGATGACCTTTCGGGTGAGGCTGATCTCCCATGCCTTGTCTTTTTCGACGCGTCTGTTCCTTTCCTTGATCTCGTCGATGTCTTTCTGGAGTGTTTCAAGCGTTGGCTTCATCCTGCTCCGCCTCCGCCTCCTCCTCCGCCTCCTCCTCCTCCGCCTCCAAAGCCGCCTCCGCCGCCAGTGGCGGAGCTCGAGGAGACCGCAGTGCTAAATGAAGACACGCTTG
>JAGVFV010000151.1 GCA_020057445.1 archaeon
CCCTGTCGCTCTGACTATTATTATTAAGGTGTTCGACCTGATGCCAATTCTCCTCCATTTGGGATGCTCCCCAGTTAACTTTATAAATCACCCACTTTTCTCGACATACATGGTATTCCAATCAGCACTAGAATTCTTCAGACCCTTCCCCATCCTTGGCATACTCCTTGTCTCTTTCCTCGTCACGCTTCTTGTCACTCTTGTCTACAAATGGACAACAAAGCAGGCAGAGCTCAAGAAACTCAAGAAAGAGCTCAAAGACCTGCAGGGGCAACTCAAGAGCTCTGCAAAGATGGACCCGAAGAAAGCCATGGCCATCCAGAAGAAAGCCATGGAAAAGAACTTCCAGCTCATGAAGCACTCGCTTCGCCCCACACTCTTCACCTTCCTCCCCCTCATCCTCATCTTCGGATGGCTCAACGCCCACATGGCATACTACGAGATCCCTCCTGGAAATGAATTTTCCATCACCGGCGAATTCGACAAATACCTCGTCGGCAATGCCACCATCATGAGCACGCCCTCCCTTGACTTCATCGGCAGCAACGAGCAACAAGTCGCCGACGGAAAAGCGACCTGGCGGGCAAAAGGGGATACAGGAACCTACTCAGTCACGATCAAGGACGGCAGCCACGAATTCACCACAGCGCTCCTCATCTCGCAAGAATGGAAATACAGCGCTCCAGAACGCACCTTCAAAGGGACATCACTCAAGAAAGTGATCATCGGCAATGAAAAAGTCAGGCCATTTGGATCATGGTTCAACATCTTCGGCTGGCGTCCTGGATGGCTTGCCTCATATATCATTTCATCCATAGCATTCTCCATGCTTCTGCGGAAGCTGATGGACGTGGCATGACTGCCGTCAGCTAACGAAACGCGGCCGACAGGAACTGCAATCAGCGATCAGGACTCAAACATCCTTCTGCCGACAGCGGACTCTGCACAGAGAATGGCTTGTGCATTCTTCCGTTCTCTCGACAAAACCTTTATAAACCACCCCTTGTTCTCGAGAAACAGCATGCCAAAAGGACGAGAAAAATCAGGACACTTTCGAAAAGTCGACAAGCGCACACCGGGCGGCAGAGTCGTCAGACACTACGAAAAGCGGCTGCCAAAGGTTGCCCACTGCGCACAATGCGGAAGAGAACTCCACGGCATCCCACGCATGATGACAGCGAAAGCACGAACCACTCCAAAGACCAAAAAAAGGCCAGAGCGGCCATACGGCGGAAAACTCTGCTCGCCCTGCATGCGAGAAAAACTGAAAACATCTCTCTTGGCATGAACCGGCGACGACATGCACATTCTTGAGAGGGGAGGAACAACATGATAACAATCGGACGCGTCTGCACAAAACTCGCAGGACGGGACGCAGGGAAGACTTGCGTCGTCGTAGAGACATATGACAAGGGACTCGTGCTCATCGACGGCGAGACACGACGCCGCACATGCAACATCCGGCACCTTTTCCCCCGGCAAGAAACACTCGACATCAAGAAGGGAGCAACGCATGAAGATGTCCTTATGCTTCTTGCAAAAGCAGGACTCATCACCATCAGGGAAAGCAAGAAAAAAGACACGCCAAAACCCATAAAAGAACAAGCGACGAAACCAGACAAGCCAAAAGCGAAGCAGAAAGCACCAAAGAAAAAAGCCAAGTGATCAGAGCAGATCAAGCAAACTTTTCACCCGCAGCTCTGCAACAGCGACAGGGACAGACAGGCCGAACTTCTCAAGAACCTTCGGGTGCACCTCGCCAAGGAAGCCGACAACAGCCTTTCCCACGACAAGCTCTGCAAAGCGGCCTTCGATAAACGACGGATGCGACGCCTGTCGTGTCTCGCATTTCAGTCCTAATGAATCGAGCAGAGCGATGACACTCTGTTTTATCCGCGTATAATCCTCTTCTGCAGATGCAAGCGCGATGCATAGATGCTCCTCCTCAACAACGCGCATACTTTCAGGAGAAAACACGACACCAAGCTCAAATATCCTCTGCGGATATTCATGATGCTTATTCTCTTCCAATACAGAAAGCAAACTCGGCATAAGATGCCGTCTTAACACTTCCCTCTCTTCAGACCAGGAATTCTCGAGCTCCACAAGCGCCTGATCAACGAAAACACGCTCATTCTGCAGACGCCTACTCTCGAGCGCGTACCGCTTCACTTCCAGCAAGCCAAGACCTGTCAAGACATCCCTCAGCTTCTCTTTCAACACTTCAAGAGGATCCTCATGCCCGATAGTTGCCACGCGAGGAATCACGGCCGGAATCTGTTCATACCCGAACCCGATAGCAAAATCCTCGACAAAATCAATCTGATGGAGAATATCAGCGCGATACGGAGGGTAGGCGATCTTTCCTTTCATGTAGGAATGACCCATGCGAGCAAGTGCCCTTTTTAGCACATCTTCACTTATTTTCATACCGACGCGACGCTCAATATATTCCTTCTGCACCTTCATCGTCCTTGGCGCCAGATCCGGAGTCGTCACAGACTTTCCTTTGTATCTTATTTCAAGAGAAAGCACTTTTCCCCCCATATCTGCGCACATGGTGACGATGATGTTCAAGGCGACATGCAACGTCCTTAGGTCAGGGCCGGTAGCCTCGATAAAGATATCCTTCGTATGCAAATCAATCTTCCCAACCACATCTGAATTGATGATGGGAGGCATGGACATGATCGTCCCCGCACTATCCAAAAAAACGGGAAACTTTTCCTGATCCTCAATGATGTGCGCATATTTCCTTCCAGTCGGATGCATGCCCAAGATTTGCCTGCCCGAAAGTTCCCTTCCAAACTCCAACGGACGGAAACGGATCTCATCAGAGCGCATCGTCGTAAAGGTGATAGGAAGGACAATCTTATCCAAGGGATAAATGCCTATTCCCCCTTTCTTGCGATTCCTAAGAAGCGTCATCCCGAGCTTCTCCTGCACCTGGATGACATCGCGGATCCTTTCATCATCAAACGACAGTCCCTTGACAATTGCGCACACCACGTACGGCCAGATCTTCAAGGTCTTTTCGACCTTGCAAAAAGTCCCAGATTTTCGCACTGCATACGTTTTTAGGCCAGGCGACTTTCCAGTCAATGCCGAAAATGCACGCAAGAAACCTTGCTCAGATAAGAGATCAGGACGGTTCGGATTGATCTCAAGCGAGACCACATCGCCTTCGACAGACTCTACAGGAGTGCCAAGAGACGAGACGAGCCTTACAAACTCCTTCTCATCAACAACCTTTCCAAGCACTTTCTGCACATGCCTCTTACTCACTGATATTATCGCCATATTCCTCCTCTTTCATGAACCAGACCTTTTTAGTCTTCAAATCTTCAAGATCATTCTTGTAAATATCACGGATATCCTTCAACCCATAATATGCAGACATGATCCTTGCCATGCCTTGGCCCCATGCAAGGACAGGAATATCCTCACCAAGCAACGGTATGACCACTTCAGGCCTAAATATGCCCGCGCCGCCAAGCTCCACCCAGACC
>JAGVFV010000127.1 GCA_020057445.1 archaeon
AAAGATGGTGCAGGTGATCTCCCTTGGCTGTCCTTGGAAGAGGATGATCTCGCCGTAGGGAGGGTTGCCTGAGCCGAGGAGGGGGCAAGTGATCTTCGTCGTCGCGCCGGGGTCTTGGAATTTGACGCTGACCCATACGACGTTTTCGTCCATGTTGGTGATGGAGTCGTCGCAGGCGAGTTTTGGGCCTTTGCCAAAGTCGTTCTTGTCAAAGAAGAGTCCTGTTCCGACATGTTCGATCTTGAATTTGACTCCGATGTTGTTCTTTCCTTGCGGGAATTCTTGCAGTTCGCTGATGTGGATTGGGGCTCCCCAGTTCTGGGGGTATTTTAGTTCATTTACTGAGCAGATCTTGTCGTTGTTGAGTGTGTCAAGGGTCTGGTCTTTGACGCAGATCTGTGTCGTTGACTTGGTCTGGTATTTGTAGCAGAGTTCTGCCCGGAGCACGATCTCGTCTGTTCCGAGGAGGTTAGGAACGTATTCAAGGAGGTTTTCGTTTGGAGGGATGATGAATGAGGTGATGTCGCCGGGTACTGTGGTGCCGTCGATGAGTTTTGCTGCTCCGCGGAGGTTGTCGTCAAGATAGTCATGGAGTTCAGTTTCGTCATTGACCCCGAATGTTGCGCCGTTCACGCCGACAAGCCTGACGAATGCGTCTTTCGCATTGACTTTTGATTCGCCGACGTTCTCGACGACGACGTTGACGGAAAACGGCATCTGGCTTTCATCGAAGATTTCGTCAGGTGGCGCTCCGCCGACAAAGTCCATGGAGAGGCCTTCGCTTCCGCCGATGAATGGCGCCGTGCTTGGCTGGTTAGTGTTGCCTGTGCATGCTGAGAGAAAGACGCCGATGATGATGAGGACGGCTAGATATTTCATGGGAGTACACCTCTTCTGTTCTTTTTCTGTTTGCTTATTTATATAGTTTTTGTATATCCGGACGACCGTGTAATAAACCCTGCACAATCATTGGCTGCGTTCAGTCAGCTAACCGCAGTAGTTTCACCCTTTCCGTTGGCTGACCACCGTGTTGGGTAGTCATTGTGATGATTAGTTCCCTCTCTTGAGGAGCACGCTTGTCTGGAGCGTCTCTGAATAGCCGTACCAGAGCGAGATGACGAGCGGGCTTTGGTAGGCTGATTGGATGTTGTACAGGATCGGATACTCGCACATGATACTGCCTTTTCCTTTGTCATCGAGCCGTATCTTGTTCTGTGGCTGGCATTTGAATTGCATGTGTTCATTGGCAAGGCGGATGTCGCCAAGGATTACTGTGTTGAGGTCTTTGTTGGTGACACGGTCTGCTTGGAGTGGGTCGCATTTATGGAGGCTCGGTAGGGCGTAGATGAGGCCTTTTCCTTTGTTCTGTATGTTGATGGTGAAATAGATCGCCCGGGGCGTGTTCTCTTGCTGGATGCTCGTGATGGCGACTGGTCCTCCTTGTCCTTTGGGATAGGTGACTGCTTTTGGCTTGCAGACCTTTCTGTTGCTTGTGTCAGGGTAGGGGTCGATGCATACTTGCGGGTCTGCGTAGGTGGTGTAGACATAGCAACTGGTGAACATGAAGTTCTGCTGTGTCTGCTGGAGTCCTTTTGGCCAGCTGATGATCTCGACTTCAAAGGGGATATAGGCTAGTTCTCCGCCAGGATAGGATTGCCTGTCTCCCGAAAGGGCGAATTCTTTGCCATGGAACCTGTTGATGAACGTCCTGTCTCCTGGCATGTTGGCATAAAGGTTGGTGACGTAGCCTATGGCCAGGTCCCCGTTTGTCGCTGCGCCAAAGTCAAAGTCTGCTGTCGTCCAGTCTACTCCAATGCCACATTCCTTGTTCGGAGTCGAGGTGTCGCAGTCTATTTTGAATCGCAGGTTATGCACCCAGTCTCCGATCTTCCTTCCTAGGAGCTGTGTCTCTTTGACGTCGCTCGGGAAGAGGCGCGCAATATCGAGGTCAAGGCCGAATGCGTCAAGCGTCCCTCTGCCTGCGCCAAGATTGACATATCCAGAGGAGTCGCCAAGGAACGTGCAATAGATGACTGCCTGCCAGTTGTGATTGGCAAAGATCGCATCCCAGTCGCAGTCGATGTTGTCTCCTGCTTCGCTGATTTCCACTCCTGTGACCTTGATGAATGTCGGATCATAACCAGATATGTAGACTCCTCCGTAGGTGTCTGCTGCTCCTTTGTTTGCGACTTCGAGGTTGTAGGAGAGCAAGTTGTCACCGGGTCGTGGGGAGGAATAGTAGTAGAATATCTTTGGTGCGCTTCCTGGAGGCAGGCGCATGGCAGCGCCATCATAGCCTGTGAAGTAGGGATCTGCTTTGGATCCTGTACCTCCGCCTGTGCATGAAGTGAGGATGGATAAGAGAAATATTCCGATGAGCACTGTTGGCAGGTTGCGCATGTGATCTTTTTCCATGGTGTAAGTTTATAAATTTTTAGGTGCTGAAGCGTTCGATCTTTATTGTTTTTGATGTGCTTTCCTGGTATAGGTAGTCGAGGGTAATGTAGAGCATGCTCGCGAAGTTCCTGGCCTGTCCAAGCACCACTCCTGCGTCATTGGTCACTCGATCGTCGATGTCTCCTGTGGTGCATTTGACTTCTGCCTTGTTCTCGATGAGCTCTGTCCTTGTGCAGGTGAGTTTTCTTCCCATGAGCTCTGCGTCTATCTTGAGGGTGTTCCAGTCATCGCGTTCTGGCTTTATGGCAGTGCATTGGCTTTCAATGAGTTTTGATGGGTCTTTGGTGATGACGTTTCCCTTTCCTTTGTTTTCGATGGTGATAAGGAATTCTACGACGATTCCGTTGTCGCGTTTGAGCGCCCGGGGCTTGATCTGGGTGATGACGACTGGCGCTCCTTGTCCTTGGAGGGAGATGTCCTGCATCTTGCAGACTTTCTTTCGCGCGTCAGTATTGTAGTAGTCTCGGTCTATGCAGACGTCTTGGATGAGCTCTGTCTGGTAGGGATAGCAGATGGTGAAGAGAATCGGTGTCTCAGGAGACTCTCGTTCGCCCGTAATCTTCTTGACATAGAATCCATAATCTTGGACATCACCATCCCCGTTTGGATAGGCTGGTGATTTTCCATAGAGGTTGATGCTCATCTGGTTTGCGTCAATGTATGTTGGTGTAAGGTAGAATGGGTTTGTGGTGATGAGGAGCACACCATAGTCATCGCTGACAATGTTTCCTGATTCGTCTTTTTTTGGGGTGACGGAAAATGCTCCCTTGTTCTCGATTCTGAGCAGCAGATTGAAAGTGTCGTCTTCGTAGACGCTGGAAGGGGGGACGTTTGGAGGGAATGTCATGACAAGCCCGTCAGTCCCTTTGTGGTAGGGGTCGTCTTTCTTTGGCGTGTCTCCTCCGCCAGTGCAGGACGTGATGAGGAGAACGATGGCGATTCCGAGAAGCAGCGGGAGTTTCATGTTGTCGCCTCAGGTGGTGCGATCTTGACAAAGGCGAAGTTGGTGAGTTCGTATTCGTATTCAGCCTCGACAGCAAAGGAGGTAAGGGCGATTCCGCCCGGGCCAAGGAAATCATTGATGTCCCGGGGATAGATGCCAAGGCGGCAGCGGACAGTCTCTCGGAGAGATGCTTCGTGGACAGGGACATTGGTGAAGGTGTAGAGGTTGAAGTTGCCGTCTTCTGTCTGCTCTGGTGCTGAAGGGTTTATCGGGTTGCAGCTGTTGTCTTTCAAATACATGTATCTTGGAACGTGGAAGACGAGCTTGTCGATCTTGGTGAGCTGTCCTCGTCTGAAATACTCTGGCGCTGCTTCGAGGGTAACTCCAAAGAGGGGAAGTTGGGGATTCACTGTGTCGATTCCCGTGGGGTTCGGTGGTAAGTTAAGGCTGTCTGCCATGCCAAGGACGAGCGGTCCTACAGTATAGATTGCTTTGGCTGTTGTCGGTATCCCTAGTTGTGAGTTGATATTTTTTTTGCGTAGGAATAGGTCTTGCCGTTCCATGAATGCCATGTCCATGTATCCCCAGGTGATGAAGTTGAAAGATGAGCGGAATTCTATCTTTATGGAGGGGTCTTTTGTCTGGATGCGCTGCCTGTCGATGGTGCAGACGAGCTGGTTGCTCTCGTAGTCGTGGATGCGAAGTGTGTCAAGGTCGACTTCTCCTTGGAGTCTTGCGTATTCTTTGATGCTCGGGTCTTCTGGCTTGAAGATGGCAAAGCAGGTGTTTTTCATGACTATCTCGTCGGTGAAGCTCTTGGCTTTCACATCAGCATAGACGACGATCTTATCGTCAGTGGGATATATCGTGTCCTGCAACGGTTTGACGTTCTCGAGGTAGACGCCAAGCTGCAGGTCGTGCTTGTTGTCTTCGACTGTTCCTGTGAAGTAGGGCTCGTAGAGCCTGTTGATGGAGTCGTTGATGCGGACATTGACGACAGAGGGGAATCCTGCGAGATTGCTGAAAAAGACCCTGAAGTTTTCTTTGAGGAAGTCTGAGTATTCCTGGACTCCGTTGCTTCCTTGGAAAACGACACCGGTACCTCCAGGGATATGTTGGATCTGCCCGGAGACGATGAAAATGAGGGTGACGAAGATCCAGAATCCGTACCAGAACTTGACATAGGGGACAAAGAAACTCTTGCTGTTCCGATACACCATGAATGCGAAGACAGGAAGGAGAGTCGTGATGACGAAGAGGATGTCAAGGAGGCTGAAGCTGCCAACTATTGTCCCTCCAAGTCCTTGGGGGACTAGGCTGAAGAGGAATCCAAGGATCCGAGGCCAGAGCGTGGCAAAGAGTGCCGCAGGCCAGTAGTGCTTGAGGAATGCAGGCCAATATTCTTCATCATCATGCTTGAGGACAGCTGTCGCGATGGCTGCGATGAAGGTGTACATGGCGAAGAACATGGCGAGCAGTTGTGGTGTCCTTCCGAAATCTGCTCGATAATCCCAATACTGGATTGCGATGATGATGAAGAAGAGTGCGAAGTCGAGGAATCTGAGGTTCTTTGTTTGCGGTCTTTCTCTGCCTTGTCTTGGCATGATGTAATCTTTAGTTTTGATTCCGCGTTTTTGTTGGACAGCCGCGTCTCCTGCTTCTCGAACCTGTCGTCTGTATTGCTCTTGTTCTTTTTGGACTGCGGCATCTCCTGCGTCTTTAACTGCCTGCCCAATTTTTTTCCCAGATGCAATATCCTTATCTTCTGGTTCAGAAGGAGATTTGGGAGTTGACTGATCTTTTTTCAGTTTTGAGAGAATTCCGTCTATTCGTGATTTTGTCTCCTCTTTTTCGTCTGCCATGGTAAAGGATATTACCTCAGTTCAACAGCAAGTTCTGTGATGTCTAGGCTGTCTGTCGAAGGAAGGATGCTTATGGAGTTTGTGCCTTCTTTGAGGTAAGAAGAAATGCGAAATATGGCTTCGGCATCTTGTGTCTTGAATGCTGCCTTGTGGGAATTGAGGGTGAGGGTTCCCTGGTGGTTGGTTCCTTCTTCAGGGAAGGTGATGAAGACAAACCCTTGCATTTCGCGTCTGTCGAGGAGGTAATAGAGTTCTGGGGTGATGGTAAAGTAGTAGACCTGGTTGACAGGCTTTTCTAGGTATGTCTTGAGCTTGATGCTGGTGACGTCGTATGTCCCTGCCGGCGCTTCGAAGATGACGGAGTTGTCGTCCTGTTTGAGCAGGTTCTTGCCGATCTCTATCGTGTTGATGGTGTTGCATTTGGGAAGTCCTGAGAAGACTGGGTTGTTGTTGAGCCTGACGATGAGCGTTGATGCTGCCTGGCATCCTGGCGTGTATTTGAGCTCTGCCTTTTCGAGCGTCGAAAATTCGTTTTCAGTGATGGAGAAGTGCTGTTCTGCTCCTGTGCGGGAGTAGTCGGTGAGTTCTCCTGAGATGACGATATTTTCGAGCTTGTATTCGTTGACATTCCAGAATGCTCCTCCTGGCGAGCTCACTTTGAAGGTGAGGACGTTGTCTTTCTGGAGCACCTGGGAGTCAAGCCTTATGGGTTGTGCGCTTCCTGGCTGGAGTTCGGAGTTGAGGATGTCTTCTCCGTTGAGCGTGATGGTGAGCATGCCTTTTGCTGATCTGATGTTGAAGGAGAGGATAAGGTATTGTGTTGTGCCCATATCGATGGAGAATTTGATGTCTTTTGTGGATTCTTCGAAGGTGCCGCGTTTTATGGCGAGCGATTCCACGCGTTTGATCTCTCCTGCGTTGACCTGTGTGGTGACTTTCACGCTCGGTATGCTGTGCTCCACGCTATTTGTCCGTGCGAGGGTGATCGTGCCGATGTTTTCTTGCAGGAGCGTGACTGGTTCATACATGCTGCCGGTGCCGCCAGTGCCTCCGGTCCCTCCTGTGCTTGGTGTGTTGCCAAGGAGCGCGTCCCGCTCTGCTGGAGGGAGGAAGAGGATGTAGGCGATGAGAATGGCAGCTATTGCTGCGACGAGCACTGCTGCTCCTGATGCGTTCTGCCCCTTCCTGTGCATATGCTTGTGTCCCTTTAAAAGTGAATATATAAATTTATTGGTTACGGGCAAGAGAATCGTGTAAACCTTGGTCTGGGTGCATGATACAGTGAGCAGTGGCGATTGGTATACGGTCAAAGAAGCTAACGAAGACTGCCATACCTGATCCCTGTTATCTGCGTTCTGTCAGCAGGCACTGTTGGCTGCGCTTAGTTAGCAGTTACTATCAGCCCGGTTCTGATCACTGTTATCAGTAATATCCACTATTTCCATGGTATGTCAGTCGTGGCGGGTAGAAGAGTTGTCGCGTTCCGGGGCGGTCGGGGTAAGCTGTCGTGTAGTAGTTTCGTTGGTAGGATACTGGCCTCGATTGCGTAGGGACATATTGTTGTTTGTAGGTCGGGTTTCTGTTTCGCTGTTGGATGACTTGGATGCGGTGTTGCGCTTCAAGTCCTGCTCCTGTCGTGTAGGCATAGTGGGGGTAGTTGCCCCCTGCATAGACTCCATAACGGAGGGACATATAGGACGGATATGCGCCTGTATATCCAGAAGAGGAAATGACGAGCGGAGGGTAGGATGCGCGTGCCTCTGCCTGTGTTATGAAGAGAAGACTTGCAAGGATAATGCATATGCTGAGCTGTTTCATTAGGAAATGATGCAGTTGATTTTAGTTTGTGTTTTTGGTTGCGGGAAGTGCAGCACTGTAAATTAGTTCTGACTCCCCTCGTATTATTCGATAGACGAATAATGAATCATTATCTTGGCTTATGAGAATATTTGGTCCGCTGATGAATGTGTTTGCTCGATCTATCGTGGATGGTTTTTTGAGATCTCCTGATTGTTTGGGATGAGTGTGAAATCGAGAAAAGAAGTCTGGTTCTTCAAGAAGAGCGCTTGAAAATAATTGTGTCGATACTTTCATGAGATCGACTTTGAAGTCTGACAGTGACTTGATGCCCGCGTCATAGATTGTTTTTGCTTCTGTCAATTCTATTGCGGCCACTTCTCCAGTTTCTGGATTGAGTATTCCTAATCTTGTGCCTGCAGGAAACGGGTTTGGCGAACTTTGTATTTGTTGATAGGTGGCCATGAACTGAAGAAGGGTTGTGCCATTGAAACCATAGGATTGGAGTGTGGTATTCTGTGACATGCGATAAAAGAAACGTTCATGAAGACGAGGATCTAGTTCGAGTAATTCGGCCAGTGCCTCTGCCTCTTGGTAATTGCCATCCACGATATTATCAATTCCTTGGCGGATGAGTTTTGTGGGATTATTATCGTGTATAGCGAAAACCTCTCCTTTTAATGCAATATAACCGGTTTGTTCGTCATCTGTTGCAGATAATTGTGCGAAATCAGATGCGTGGTGCCGTACATATTGGACGAATTTTGGGGTGAGTGAGAATGTCTTTTTTTCCAACGTTTCAAGATTATTGACATAGCTAGAAATGTTTTTTTCATCTCCTATTATGCTTGGTTTTTGTCGATTCTTGCCGTCTTTAATGGAGTGTTGATACGCATCTATGCGGGCATCCCATCTAGGATCGGCAAGGGAATAGGCTGGTAAAAGGAGCGTGTGGAGCGCCAGTCCGGTGATGACTATGCGTTTGAGGGGATTCATGCATCTTGAGGAACCGGTTAACATTTATAAAAGTTTTGTAATTTTGTTATTTTTTAGTAGTTACATAAAAAGGCAGTTTCAGAAGAGAAGAACAACGAATGAGGGCAGGGTGGAAAAAGTCAAATTTTTTATACGGGCTGCTTCTTCAGTAGGATCATGAAAGTCATCTATAGGAATCTGAAGGAAGGAGAAGTGAAGGTCCGCGTGGAGAATGTGGATGACCTGTGGTATCTCTCGACCCTGATCGATGAGGGAGATGTGGTCAAGGCAGAGACAGAAAGAAAAATAAAGATAGGTGACTCGACCTCAGAAAACACGCGAGTGGTGAGGAAGAAGATGTATCTTGCATTGACTGTGGAGAAGGTCGAATTCTCTCCTGGCACAAATCAGTTGCGCATCCTTGGCACGATTGTTGAGGGCCCTGATGACATCCCACGAGGCGCGCATCACTCGTTCGGTGTCGAAGTGACTGACGAGCTTCGGATCGTGAAGGAGGAATGGTTGTCGTTTCAGCTGGATAAGCTTACAGAGGCAGAGGAGACAAGCCCGAAGATCCTGATCGTGGTGTTCGACAGAGAGGAGGCCATGTTTGGCATCTTGAAGGCTCAAGGTTTTGAGGTTGTCGCACATCTGAAAGGGGATGTGGCAAAGAAAGCCATTGATGAGAAAAAGCAAGGGAATTTTTACAAGGACGTCGCAGTCCAGCTTGAGGACTTGGCAAGAAGGTATCAGATTTCTCAGGTCATTGCAGGATCTCAGGGTTTTTGGAAAGAGTATCTTGCAAAGGAGATCCCCTCGCCGCTTAAGGACAAGGTCACGTATGCGACGTGTTCTGACGTGAGTGCTCAAGCTATCAATGAACTTTTAAAAAGGCCCGAACTAAAGACAGTTTTAGAGAAGGACAGAACTGCGAAAGAGGATGCGATCGTCGAGAAAGTCTTGCAGGCTATCGCAAAGGAGAAGGCAAGCTACGGAATAAAAGAGCTATTGGAAAAGGCAAAAACGGGTTCTGTTCTTGATCTGGTGGTTTCATCTTCGCTCATTCAGAAGAGCAGGGAGCGGGGATTGTTTAAGGAAGTGGACGGCCTGATGCGTCTTGTGGAAAAGACAGGCGGAAAGGTGCATATCGTCTCCACTGATGCTGCGATCAAGCGCATCGACGCGCTTGGTGGCTGCGCAGGAGTGCTGCGATGGACGTGAAACATGCTGTCCTCGACGTGAATGACCTGCTCATCAGAAAAATCAAGAAAAAGAAGGAACTCTCTTCTCTGGATGACGAGATCATCAGTAAATACATTCATCAGTGTTACGCAATCTATCCGAAGCTGGAACGATCATTGAGAGAAAAGAATATCCGCACGGTCGCAAAGAGCAGGGAATTCAATGACGTGGTGAAGTTCGCAAGGAAATCCTTGCGCGAGGTGTATGGCGTCTTCATCATGGATGGTTTTGAGAAGAAGAGCGTCGAGATGAGCGATCAGGAGCTCCTCCTGCTGCATCGCTCGACAAAGGAGCGTTGGAACCATTATGCCTATTTTTATCAGGAGATATTTACGTCGATGAAAGACGATATGACGGGGAAAAAACTGAAGGTGGTGGATCTCGCCTGCGGCCTGAACATCGCATCACACAATGTCCTGGAGAAGGCCGTGCCTGGCCCGATCGAATATGTCGAGATCGAGGTTGCGAAGGACGATGTCAGGTTCATCGACGAGTACATGAAGGACCGAGACCTGCGGGGAAAGGCGATCGCACTTGACCTGACGAAGGAGGAGTTCGAGAAGATACCTTTGCATAAAGGCAAGGATGAGTTCCTCGTCTGTTTCCTCTTCAAGCTCATCGACACGTTCGAGGCGACGAAGCGCCACACGAGCAAGAAGCTCATCGCATATCTTTCGAAGTTCGCTGATGCGATCATCATCACATTTCCAATGAAAACCATCGGCGGCAGGAAGGAGATAGAGGAGAACAAGCGCTGGTGGCTCGAGGGATTCCTCACAGCGAACAATATGAAGTTCACGAAGCTTGAGATCGGCGATGAGATGGTTTTTGTTGTACGGTGTTCTTAATCCTGTTTAAGGGCATAGTCAAGTATCGCTTTTGCGTGGATGGTAGTTGTGTCATACGTTGTCAGATGGACATCTTCTGGTCTGATGAGGAGAGGGATTTCTGTACAGCCAAGGATGACTCCTTGCGCTCCGTGGTCTTCAAGGTCGCTGATAATCTTGACAAAACCTCTCCTCGCATCTGCGGTAATGATGCCGTGGACAAGTTCTTCCCATATGGTTTTTTGGATGTAGTCGCGCCCGTCTTTGTCTGGGATGATGGTGTGGATGTTTTGCTGTTCGAATGTCTTTTGGAAGAATCCATATTCCATGGTCTGTTTGGTGCCAAGAAGGCCGACGATCTGCAGATTGTCTTTTGCAATAGCATCTGCTGTCACGTCTGTTATGCTGATGATCTCGATAGGGGAATACTGGCGGATGCGATCGATTGCGATATGACAGGAATTGGATGTGATCGCAGCGAAGTCTGCGCCCGCATAATAGAGATCGGTAATCGCGTCGGCCATGGTTCCTGCGAGCGCGTCCCACTTGTGTGCTGAGAGGAGGTCTGCGATGGTCTGCAGGTTGAGGCTGCGGATGGTGATCTGTGGTCCGTTCCATCCTCCTTCGCGTTTGTTATATGCATCGCAGATCAGCTTATAGTAAGTGATGGTGGAT
>JAGVFV010000061.1 GCA_020057445.1 archaeon
AGAAGGAGGCCTTTGGCTTTCACAACCTGCCAACGCCAATACGAGTGCTGCTATTCCTACTGCTCTCCTGATTTGCATCATGTGTCTAGTTACCGTGGCAGGTATTAAAATAGCTCGGTCTATCATATTCGGTTTATTCGCATTTTTCTTTCTGTTTTTAAGGCAAATAGGGGAGTTATCCGGAAAGACTATCCTTGTTTAGTTTCAATATGATAATGCATTGTCAGTTCTGCTGTTCGCAAAGTCCTGATTGCTGTTTTCCGAAATCTTTTTAAACCCCCTGCTTCCTCTGTACGATTACAGGTTAACATCCAAACGGGATTCCCGTCAACACTACCTCGGTAGGAGGGCATACCATGGACAAGAATACTATTAAAAAGGCATTGGACGAAGTGAAGAAGAATTCTAAGAAGAGGAAGTTCGTCCAGTCCTATGACCTCATTTTCTCGCTGCAGGACCTCAACCTGAAGGATCCTGCCGAGCAGGTCGAGTTTTTCGCGAATCTTACGCATACTGTGGGCAAGAAGCAGACGGTCTGCTGCCTTGCAGGACCTGAACTTGTGGAGCAGGCGAAATCAGTGTGCGATTTCATGATCTCGCAGCCGGAGTTTGACAAGTATGCTGAGAAGAAGCTCGCAAAGAGGCTAGTGCGTTCTTATGATTATTTCATCGCCCAGGCAAACATCATGCCGAAGGTCGCCCAGGTCTTCGGACGGTATCTTGGCCCGCGGGGGAAGATGCCAAATCCGAAGGCAGGTTGCGTCATCCCTGCAAATGCGAACGTGAAGACAACGTACGACCGCCTGCAAAGGACGGTGAAGGTCTCTGCGAAGAAAGTCCCCATCATCCAGCTTGTCGTCGGAAAAGAGGATCAGCCTGAAGAGGAGGTCATCGACAACATCGTCGCGATCTACGACCAGCTCATCCATAATCTCCCAAACGAGAAGAATAACATCAAGAATGTCCTATTGAAGACCACGATGGGAAAGCCGGTGAAGATCCAATGAACAAGTACCAGGTAGCGAAGAGCAAGAAGGCGCGCCACGGCAAGTACAAGGCGCACGTGTCCAAGAGGAAAAAGGACGTGGTGAAGGAGTTCGTGGACCTGATCAAGAAGTATGATGTCATCGCGGCTGTCGACATGGAGAACCTTCCCGCGCGGCAATTGCAGGCGATGAAGGAGACGATGCGAAGCACCGTCGTCATAAAACTCACGAAGAGGAAGCTCATCGAGATCGCGATCGCGGACTCGAAGAAAGAGGGGCTTGACAAGCTCAAGCCTTTCCTCAAGGGAATGCCTGCTCTTCTTTTTTCCAATGAGAACCCGTTCAAGCTCTACGCGACTGCGAAGAAGAGCAAGTCAAAGGCGCCGATAAAGGGCGGCCAGAAGGCGCCCCACGACATCGTCGTGAAAGCAGGGACGACGAGTTTTGCTCCTGGCCCGATCATCGGAGAGCTTGGCGCGTTCAAGATCAAGACAGGGATCGACGGCGGGAAAGTCGCGATCAAGGCAGATGCGGTCGTCGCGTATGAAGGGGAACTGGTGAGCGGGAAGCTTGCTTCGATCCTGCAGCGGCTTGGCATCCAGCCTATGGAGATCGGTTTGAACATCGTCGCGGTCTTTGAGAAGGGAGAGATCCTGACAAAGGCAGTCCTTGACATAGACGAGGAACAGTATGCCAGGAATTTCCAGACGGCTTTCCGTGATTCCCTGGCGGTCGCGATGGCGACAGGCCATATCACCAAGGAGACGATCACGCTATTACTACAAAAAGCACATAGGGAGGCGTTTGCGCTTGCCGTTGAAAGGGCGATACCTGAGAAAGATGCGCTTGGGGCGATCCTTGCAAAGGCAGAGGCGCAGGCAAGATCCCTTGCATGATTACGGAGGAACACAATGGAATACGTCTATGCAGCAATGCTCCTGCATCGGGCAGGAAAGGAGATCAGTGAAGCGGCGGTAAAGAAAGTGCTTGAAGCCGGCGGAATCACCGTCGATGATGCCAAGGTAAGGGCGCTTTGCGCAAGCTTGCAGTCAGTCAATATTGACGAGGCCATAAAGAACGCGATCTTCGCTTCGGCTCCTGCACCCGCAGCTGGGCATGCAGAGGAAAAGAAGGAAAAGAAAGAAGAGAAGAAAGAGGAAAAAAAGGATGATGGCGCAGCAGCGGCTGGCCTTGGTGCGCTCTTTGGATAAGTGCATCCCATCCTGTAATCGGTCGATAGCATGCTGAGTGAAAAGGAAAAAGAAGATCTCTTGCATGAACTCAACAACCTCAAGGGAGAGATTGGTCATATCAAAGATAGATTGAACAAGATCAACAAGGAGAAGGAGCTCTATTTCTCGCAGAAAGAAGAAATCCATAAGAGCATCATTGATCATGTCTCAGGGATCAAGGGAGAGAAGGTGAAGAGGAATGAGCTGACCGCAAAAGTGCGCGATCTCAAGTCCAAGCGCGACGTCCTCAATGAGGAGATCAAGAAGCGCATCGAAGAATTGAAGGTGCTCGAGACTGAATTGAAAGGCCAGCAGGGAAAAGAAGACATCAGGGAGAATCCTGTGGAGCTCAAGAAGAAGATCGAGCGCATGGAGTTCAAGATCGAGACAGAGCCTATGTCCTTTGAGAAAGAGAAGGACCTGATGAAAGAGATCAAGAAGCTCAAGAAGGTGTACAACGGGCTCAAGGGACTAAAGGATATCCTTGAGAGGATCGAGGGCAAGAAGCATGAGATCCGGGAGCTGCGTCGTGAGGCGACAACGTATCACAAGGAAGTGCAGGAATCTGCTTCAAAGAGCCAGGACCATCATGAGCAGCTCTTAGGCAATTCTGAGGAGATCAATGCCCTGAAATTGAAAGAGGATGAGATCTACCAGAAGTTCTTCGACCAGAAGCAGGAATTCAACAAGGCGAATGCGGAACTGAAGGAGAAGCTCGTGCAACTGAAAGAGGTCAAGGACAATCTCGAGCAGAACAACATCGAGCTTGAGGAAGAGACGAAGGCCAACATAAAGAAAGTGCTCGAGAAGAAGGAGAAGGAGGTCGAAGAGAAGGTCAAGAGGACAAAGAAGCTCACGACCGAGGACATACTCATCCTGCAGGCGAAGGAAGAGGCTGAGGAGCAGCGGGAGAAGAGACGCAGAGGGCATCGGAAAAATGAGGAAAAAGAGTCCGGCCACGAGAAGAAGGAAGAGCAGGGACAAAAAGAGAAAAATAAGGAAGGGCATAAGGAAGAGAAGAAGAGAGCGGAGCATAAGGAAGAGAAACATAAAGAAGAGCATAAAGAAGGGCATAAGGAAGGACACAAAGAAGAGCCGAAAGCGGCAGATACTGCGGATGCTCTTGTCGAAAATATTGAGAGTCCGGAAGGCCTTGACAAATCAGCGGAATAGATCCTTTATTATTCTAGACAGATTATGAAACTAAATGATTATCTTGTATTCTATTGAACGTTATTGAGAGAAAAGTCCACGCTCTCGCGTGGCGTCGGGTTTTCGCATATGCGAAAGCTCGTGTTCTGCGTTGCAGAAATGTTTCCCGCCTATGGCGGGAGAGTGCCGCGCTGTTCGCGCGGAATGGTTCTCTTGTTCTCGTTTTTCCTGCAGTGCAGGAACATTGTTCCCGCAAGTGCGGGAAGCAGGCCGTGTACACATTAATGACTGCGGCTATTGTCAAGAGAAGCTGATGTGATCACATCCACGTCGAAAGGTTTGACTTGAAGAGCTCCAACTGTTCCTCTTCGGACGCAAGTGCGGACAAATTGGCTTGCAGTTCTTGTTTTTGATATTCGATTGCTCCTTTGATGATGTCGAAAGTCGAAGAATATGTCTTTGCGATGCGGACAAACTCTTCTGATGTTTTCTTATAGGTATTGAGTTTGGATATGATTGTCGTCATCAAGATTGGAAATCGTGGAATGATCCATCGTTCATCTTTCAGCACTTCATCACAGGCTTGCATGATCGCGGTCAATGTCAGCTTGATCTTATCTATTGATGTGCTGAGTGTCCACATGTCGCGAAGGACGACTTTCAATCTTTTGTAATCCATCTGCGGTATCTTGTTCCGCATGTTTTCCTCGTTGAATTCTTTTAGGACATGTTCTTCTGAAGAGAGGTGTGCGAGAGAATCTTCACAGTTTTTCTTTAGGACTGCTGCCTTATCTCGTAGATCTTCTATGAGCGCGGATGCGGCTTTATCCTTCATATAAAAATTGGTCAATTCACTCATGATTTCGGATTCCAGTGATTGGCCGGGGCGGCTCTCAGCCATGATCCCTTTAATTTTATTATATTCCTCAAGTTTCTTGCTGAAGTAATCAATGTGCCAGAGGACTGCATGTTTCGTGATCAGCACCATGCTATGAATCCGTCTTCCCGAATTAATAAATGTTTCGACTTTAATGATCTACTGTCCCTATGAACGTCCCGTTGATGCTTGTCGCATTCACGAATTGCGGCGTGGTGAAGTAGTCGATGAAGAAAATGCCAAATGTGCGTGATCCTGCTGCCTGGATATCTTGGCATCCGAGCGTTATCGTCTGAGGCTCTTTCTTGTTGATGCGCACAGGATTCTTGTACGTGAGCGTGCAGTTCTGGAAGGACATGCCATAGACTGACACATTTTTGAGGTAGATGGTCTTGTCGTTGTTCTCGAAGAAGAAGGAGATGGTCTTCTCTTGGATGGTGAAGTTCTCTATGGCGATGTTCTGTGCGTTATGCGCTGTATACGGCTTGAGCAGGTCAAAGAGCGTGCCCCCGCAGAATGGATTCTCCACCATGAGCGTCTCTTCCGGCGTGGAAAGGAGGATGAGGGGGAGTATGCAGTCGAGGTTCTTTCCAGTCTCTTCTGTCTTATGGGATGTGATGATGGTGTAGGTGATCTTGCAGAGATCCATCTCTGTCTTTTCCCCGAGGGCGAGGGTCATGGGTTCCAGGCGCATTGTCGCGCGCCGTCCTCTGGTGTCATTGAACTCCCCTTCTGCATATGCGCAGTCGGAGAAAGCATCCCTGATGCAGGATTCTGAGGAGCATTCCTTGATCGGAGGAAGAGGAGCAGTCGTGTTGCCTAGGCTGATCTTGGTCTCCTTTTCGAACCAAGAGCTGATCCTGTCCCCGAAGCTGGTGATGGAGGAGTCCACATCCTGCCATGAACAGGAGGCAAGAAATGCCATGAAGAGGAGAAGGATCAATGCTATGCTGGCAGATCTTCGCATGCCTTTCCCCTTCTTCCTTGTTGTTTAAATATTTTGCGTGCTAGCGGAGCACAGGCCTTTTTTCGTCTGAGAAATAAGCGTCTATTATCGGCCTGTTCGTCGCTGCGATGTCCATCTTCTTGATCTCTTCGTACGTATGGAATTCGAGTGCATGGGATTCCTTGCTGATCTTCAGTATCAGTTCCTGTTTGAGGACGACTTCGAAGGTCGTTCTATTGACCATCTGTTCATTGATGCGACATTTTTCACAACATTTTTATACAAGCGCTCCAATGGAAATGGTACAGCGAATACCGGATCATGCAGGGTATTCTGATTGATGTGCAGGCAAATCTTCTCAAGAGAGTAACCATTGTTAATTAGAAAACTATATAAAGGACCCCCTTTTCTTTTTTAATTCCCTTGATAAGGGGTCAAGCTATACCTTGGCTTGATCGTTTCCAGGCATGAATCGTTGCCTGTAAATATCGTCTCCATCTGAACGTAATCGTATAGGAGAGATACTTCTATGCGTAATCATGCTTGATGTTCATCAAGTATGGTGGTAGGAAATAACCTGACTTCCTTAAAGAAGCAAGAACTATAGACGAAGAATCAATAACGCTATAGAGCGACCAAGGATCATGCTTTGGGAGTAAAATCTCAGAAGCAAAGTGCGACGCACGACAAACGAAGTGCGAAGTGCAAATAATACCCGTTGATCCTGCGGGAGGTTGCTGCTATTGGGATTCGACTGAGACATGCAAGTTAGCCTCGCAAGAGGCGGCACAAGGCTCAGTAACACGTCGGTAATCTGCCCTATGGTCGGGGATAACCTCGGGAAACTGAGGATAATACCCGATAGGAGATTGGTCCTGGAATGGTCTTTCTCTGAAACTCGCGCCGTAGGATGAGCCGGCGGCTGATTAGGCTGTTGGTGGGGTAATGGCCCACCAAACCGAAGATCAGTACGGGCCATGAAAGTGGTAGCCCGGAGAGGGACACTGAGAAACTGGTCCCAGCCCTACGGGGTGCAGCAGTTGCGAAAACTTTACAATGCACGAAAGTGTGATAAGGGGATCCCAAGTGCTCATGTTTTACATGGGCTTTTGCCAAGGGTAAGAACCTTGGAGAATAAGTGGTGGGTAAGACTGGTGCCAGCCGCCGCGGTAACCCCAGCGCCACAAGTGGCAACCGCGTTTATTGGGTCTAAAGCGTCCGTAGCCTGTTTGGTAAATCTCTTGTGAAATCGTCGGACTCAACCTGACGGCTTGCAGGGGACACTGCCTGACTTGAGACCGGAAGGGGTGTGAAGTATGGTGCGGGGAACGGTAAAATGTGATAATCCGCGCTAGACTACCAATGGCGAAGGCATCACACCAGGACGGATCTGACGGTGAGGGACGAAAGCTAGGGGAGCGAACCGGATTAGATTTCGGGCAATTTCGATTGCTGAACTTAGTCTCGTGTGTTCAAACACTACTACACGATTAAGTTCAGAGAGTCATATGAGATTCACTCGACTAAGTACCCGAGTAGTCCTAGCTGTAAACGCTGTGAGCAAGGTGTTGCATATTCCTCGGGAATATGCAGTGTCGAAACGAAGGTGTTAAGCTCACCACCTGGGAAGTACGGTCGCAAGACTGAAACTTTAAGGAATTGGCGGGGAAGCACCACAAGGGGTGCGGCGTGCGGTTTAATCCAACTCAACACGGAAAATCTTACTAGAAGCGACGGCAGGATGAAGGTCAGTCTGAAGGGCTTACCCAACAAGCCGAGAGGTGGTGCATGGCCGTCGTCAGCTCGTGCTGTAAGGTGTCCTCTTAAGTGAGGTAACGAGCGAGACCTGTATCTACAATTGCTAACAGCCATGTTTGGGACTGAGCACATTGTAGAGACTGCCTGGGAAACCAGGAGGAAGGTGCAGGCTACGGTAGGTCTGTATGCCCCGAATCTTCTAGGCTACACGCGCGCAACAATGGCAGAGACAATGGGATGCAACACCGAAAGGTGAAGCTAATCCTCGAAACTCTGCCCAAGTCTGAATTGAGGGTTGTAACTCACCCTCATGACATTGGAATCCCTAGTAATCAGATTTCATCAAAGTCTGGTGAATATGTCCCTGCTTCTTGCACACACCGCCCGTCAAACCAACCGAGCAGGTTTTAGGCAAACCTTGCCTTCCTTGGGTATTGTGAGTCTAAGATCAGTGAGGTGGGTTAAGTCGTCACAAGGTAGCCGTAGGGGAACCTGCGGCTGGATCACCTCCTAATAAGATTGTGTGGGACCGTCCATCGGTCCTGTGCAATTAGGTGGATAAGACACCGGGAAAAACTTTCCTGGTGTGACTGTCCACCACTTTTTTTATCCGGCTTTGGTTATTTTCTGCTATCATACATTTTTTTTTGATGACTCGAACTGAAAGTTCGAGGCTAAAACAATCTTTGATTGTTTTAAGGGAGGAACTGGAATAATAATCCGGGATCATTATGGGCCTGTAGCTCAGCCTGGTAGAGCATCGCCCTTGCATTCTAGGGAGCTTACCTTGCCAAGATAGGCGGGGGCCTCGGGTTCGAATCCCGACGGGTCCATGCGAAGCATGGAACCGTCGGTTCAGTGACCGCAGTCACTTTAAACCGACGGGTCCATCTTATTATGCACGGATATTCGGTTCAGTGACCGCAGTCACTTTAAACCGACGGGTCCATCTCTTTTCATCACATCATTCGACTATCAAACATCATTCAACAATTCATATATCATGCTCATGTAATTCACATGAAAGGCATTGCCCGCGAATCCGATGTTCGCGGTCAACAATGGAAGAGAACATGTCAACTGAGACCAAGAGATAGCAATTCGTTGGTCGTCAATCGTTCATCGTCGAACGAAAAACGACGTACGACAAACTACCTTTTTTTTCTCGGCATCATACTCATGTTTAATGAAACCACACAGAGAACTTTAGGCGAAAGGTCTGTTATGAGGTGGACAGCTTGGCTCAATCGGCGAAGAAGGACGTGACAAGCGACGAAATGCCGCGGGAAGGCGCACGTGGCCTGTGATCCGTGGATCTCCTAATGTGACTTCACATTACTCCGAAAGGAGAGCGAACGCAGGGAATTGAAACATCTTAGTACCTGCAGGAAAAGAAACCAATAGGGATGCTCGGAGTAAGAGCGACTGAAATGAGCAGAAGGCAAACCGAATCCGTTAGAGAAATCTAATGGGCATGTGGTGTTGTTGGACCGCCCCTATATCCTCACGATGCCAGTCAAAGTCTCCTGGAAAGGAGTGCCAAAGAGGGTGATAGCCCCGTAGATAGAGCAGAGAAGGATTTCGGCGGTATCCAGAGTAGAGCCCCTCGGATATGGGGTTCGAAGATGGGAGGCATCAACTTCCAACCTTAAATACGTATTGAGTCCGATAGCGAACAAGTACCGTGAGGGAAAGCTGAAAAGAACCCTTAACGGGGAGTGAAAAGAACTCTAAACCTCATAACTTTAGTGAGTAGCGCAGCGATGTGCTACGTTCGTTTTGAATAACGAGCCAGGGAGTTTGTCTGAGTGGCAAAGCTAATCCGAAAAGGAGGAGCTATAGGGAAACCGATAAGCCCGCAAGTAATGAGGGGCGTGGTATGAAAGTGCCATAAGTCACTTGGATATGACCCGAAGCCGGTCGATCTAGTCCTGGGTAAGGTGAAGTCCGAGTAAAATCGGGTGGAGGCCTGAAGAGGTGCTACGTACAAGTGTTCTTCTAACCTGGGATTAGGGGTGAAAAGCCAATCGAGATCGGCGATAGCTGGTTCCAGTCGAAGTTGGCCGCAGTCAAGCCTTTGCTGAGGGTGTTATTGTTGTAGAGATACGGATTGAGGATTTAGGACTCGAAAGGGTTCGGTTCTTTGTCCAACTCCGAATGCAGTAACCTCGTCGAAGCGAGGAGACGGCTGTCCTGCCGTAAGGGTGGGCAGCGAAAGGGGAACAACCCAGACTGCAGTTAAGGTCCCAAAATGATCGCTCAGTGTTAAAGGGTGAAGATTGTTCACGGCCCAAGACAGCGAGGAGGTTGGCTTAGAAGCAGCCACCCTTTAAAAAGTGCGTAACAGCTTACTTGTCAAGGTCGTGAGCGTCTAAAATGGACGGGGCTAAGCGATTTACCGATACTGCAGGCAACTGAGAAGTTAGCGATAGGCTGGCGTCCCGGTAGAGCAGAAGCATGACCGAAAGGTTGTGTGGATCTGTCGGGAATGAGAATCCTGGTGATAGTAAGACCTAAGTACAGTGAGAATCTGTACCGCTGAAAGGGCAAGGGTTCCTTGACAATGAAAATCAGTCAAGGGTTAGTTGATCCTAACTTGACCCATAGGATGGTCGTCAGGGAAAGGGAAACGCGTTAATATTCGTGTACTGTCAGTGTATGCGTGGCAACACAAGCTTTGTTTCTGACGCTCGTGGCTAGGTGGACATCTTATCAACGATGTTAATCTGAACAGGTCTCCGGAGGATCGTTATGATGAGAAGGAGATCAATTCAAAGAATAGTCCGTCTTTGGCGGATTCCGCTCATGCCAGGAGCCCGTGAAAAGGGAACAGGGACAGATCACTGATAATCATACCCAGAACCGGCACAGGTGCCCCTAGGTGAGAAGCCTAAAGTGTGAAGGGATAATCTAGCTAAGGGAACTCGGCAAATTAGCCACAAGCCTTCGGTCTAAGTGGTCCCTACCTTTGTATCCGTATGGGTGCGATGGTAAGGTGCAATTACTAAGGAGGTCCGACTGTTTAACAAAAACACAACCAACTGCTAAGCCTGGAAAGGTGTGTATAGTTGGTGACGTCTGCCCAGTGTCCGTACTTTAAACCCGGGTCCAACCGGGCTAAGAGCGGATAAACGGCGGGAGTAACTATAACTCTCTTAAGGTAGCGAAATGCCTTGCCGTTTGATTGACGGCCCGCATGAATGGCGCAACGAGATCTCCACTGTCCCTAGCTAGAACCCTCCGAATGCTCTATTCTGGTGCAGAGGCCAGAGAATTCCAGTGGGAAGCGAAGACCCCGTGAAACTTTACTGTAGCTTGTAGTTGCAACGTTAGTCTCATTATATAGCGTAAGTAGGAGCTGCTTGAGCCTGAGGATGTGAGTTCTTAGGGTAGGCGTCGATGTAACACTACTTTTTGAGACTGACGCTGCTCACCAAAAAAGGGACAGCTGCAGGTGGACAGTTTGGCTGGGGTGGCACACCGTTGAAAATGTATCAATGGTGCCCAAAGGTTGACTCAGTCGGGTCAGAAATCCGATGTTGAGTGCAAGGGCAAAAGTCAGCCTGACAGGACCTTTACCAAGATGAGTTCCTGAGACGAAAGTCCGGCCTAGCGATCCATCAGTTCTCCTTGTAT